>NZ_JBHVYI010000021.1:0-105778 GCF_042880975.1 Streptomyces sp. NPDC058289 | reverse complement strand
ACCGGGGCCCGCCGTGGCGCGTCCGGGACCGGCAGTGGGCTTTCGCCGCCGGGCCGACCGCGAAAGGGCCGGAACGTCAGCTGCGCGCCCGGACGTTCCTCCATACCGGGTCACGCTTGTGTCACGGATTGTCGACAGTCCCCCACGGCGGAGTTCGTCTGGACCTTTTATTTCCCGTCCAACGACACGCCCGGGGTGAATTCTGTTTCGAATTCCTCCGGAACTTCCCGGAATTGTGGGTGGAGTGCACTCCGGGCACCCTCCGCTTCCTCACAAATCCTTCACTTCTCCGGTCGCTTCACGCGGTTCCAGAGACCTGCCGAGCCGATCTCGCGCGGCCCGGATCCGGTCCGTCAGCTCGGCCGGCTCGACGACCTCGAACTCACACCCGATCAGCATGATGTGAATCACGAGGACATCGAGGTTGACCGCCCCGGTGCGCAGGATGCAGCTCTGCTCGTCGAGCGGCTCCAGGGTCCCGTCGGCCGGCCCGACGATCCGCGCCGCCTCCTGCTCGGGCACCCGCAGCCGGACGACCGCGCGGGCCGCGTACACCCGCTGGGAGATGCCTCGGGAGACGTACGCGGCGAGGTCCTCGGCGGGCGGCGGGCGCGGGGTGAAGCGCGGTCCGTGCGGGGGCCTGGGCTCGATCCGGTCCACCCGGAAGGTCCGCCAGTCCTCCCGGTCCAGATCCCAGGCGACGAGGTACCAGCGGCGCTCGCTGCACACCAGCCGGTGCGGCTCGACGGTCCTGCGGGTGACGGTGCCCCCGTGGTCCCGGTAGTCGAAGCGCAGCCGCTCGGCGTCGCGGCAGACGCCGGCCAGCTCGGTCAGCACCGAGGAGTCGATGGTGGAGGCGCCCGCCCCGCGGAACATGGGCACGGTGAACCGGTTCAGCGCGGACACCCGGGCACGCAGCCGTGACGGCAGCACCTGCTCCAGCTTCGCCAGCGCCCGTACGGATGCCTCGCCGATGCCCTCCACGCCGTTCCCGGCGGCGGTCCGCAGACCCACGGCCACCGCGACGGCCTCGTCGTCGTCGAGGAGCAGGGGCGGCAGCTCGGCCCCGGCCCCCAACTGGTACCCGCCGCCGGTGCCCGGACTGGCGTTCACGGGGTAGCCGAGCTCCCGCAGCCGGTCCACGTCGCGGCGCACGGTCCGCGCCGTCACGCCGAGCCGGCCGGCCAGGTCGGCCCCGGTCCATTCCCGGTGGGCCTGCAACAGGGACAACAGGCGCAGCAGGCGCGCGGAAGTATCAAGCATGTCCGCAGTCTGCCCGCAGGACCGCGGTCACCTGACCAGGGTCACACCGGAAGCGGGTGGACCGCGGAGCGGCGGACCGACAAACTTGCGGCGCTAGGTTTTTGTGATCCCGGTCTGCCAGGAGGCGCAGTGTCCTTCGTTCCCACCGACCCGCTCGGGCTCGACGAACTCCTCACGCCCGAGGACCTCGCGATCCGGGACACCGTCCGCGGCTGGGCCGCCGACCGGGTCCTGCCGAACATCGCCGAGTGGTACGAGAACGGCGAGCTGCCCGGGATCCGGGAGATCGCCAAGGAGCTCGGCGCCCTCGGCGCCCTCGGGATGTCGCTCCAGGGATACGGCTGCGCGGGCGCGAGCGCCGTCCAGTACGGGCTCGCCTGCCTGGAACTGGAGGCCGCGGACTCGGGGATCCGCTCGCTGGTCTCCGTACAGGGCTCGCTCGCGATGTACGCGATCTGGAAGTACGGCTCCGAGGAGCAGAAGCAGCGGTGGCTGCCCGGCATGGCCGCGGGCGAACTCATCGGCTGCTTCGGGCTGACCGAGCCGGACGTCGGTTCGGACCCCGGCGCGATGCGCACGCACGCCAAGCGGGACGGCTCGGACTGGGTGCTGAACGGCCGCAAGATGTGGATCACCAACGGCTCGGTGGCCGCCGTGGCCGTCGTCTGGGCACAGACCGAGGAGGGGATCCGCGGATTCGCCGTCCCCACGGACAGCGCCGGCTTCTCCGCCCCGGAGATCAAGCACAAGTGGTCCCTGCGCGCCTCGGTGACCAGCGAGCTCGTCATGGACGACGTACGGCTGCCCGCCGACGCGGTGCTTCCGGGCGTCACCGGACTCAAGGGGCCGCTCGGCTGTCTCAGCCATGCGCGGTACGGGATCGTCTGGGGATCCATGGGCGCGGCGCGCGCCAGCTTCGAGTCGGCGCTGGACTACGCGAAGACGCGAGAGCAGTTCGGCAGGCCCATCGGCGGCTTCCAGCTCACCCAGGCCAAGCTCGCGGACATGGCGCTCGAGCTCCACAAGGGGATCCTGCTCGCCCACCACCTGGGGCGGCGGATGGACGCGGGGACCCTGCGGCCGGAGCAGATCAGTTTCGGCAAGCTCAACAACGTCCGCGAGGCCATCGAGATCTGTCGCACCGCGCGGACGATCCTCGGTGCCAACGGGATCTCCCTCGAATACCCCGTCATGCGGCACGCCACCAACCTCGAATCGGTCCTCACCTACGAGGGCACCGTCGAGATGCACCAGCTCGTGCTGGGCAAGGCGCTCACCGGGCTCGACGCCTTCCGCTAGGCCGGGTACGGCCACAGGATCGCCGGGAGGGCCGGAAGGAACCGGAGGCGGCCGGTGAGGGCCTTGCTCAGCTCTGGTTGAAGAAGTCGCGCGAGCGGCCGCCGGACTCGCCGCTCACGATCTGGGTGTCGGCCGGGGTCAGCAGGAAGACCCTGGTCGCCACCCGCTCGATCGAACCGCGCAGACCGAAGGTCAGACCGGCCGCGAAGTCGACCACGCGCTTCGCGTCGCCCGGGTCCATCGAGGACAGGTTCACGATGACCGGGACACCGTCGCGGAACAGCTCGCCGATGCCGCGGGCGTCGCGGAAGCCGTCCGGGGTGACCGTCGCGATGCGGCGGCCCTGCTCGACGGCGGACTCCGACGCCACCTTGACGCGCGGGTCCGTGACCCACTGCTCGCCGGGGCCGACCACCGAGCCCCCCTGCGGAGCCTCCGCGTAGTCGTCGTCGTAGTAACGCTCGTCGTCGCTGTCCTCTACGAGACCCAGCCAGGCACTCGCCTTGCGCACCGAACCCATGGACGCCTCCTTTCATCGCGGTCAGTTCTGTCTTGTCTTCCGCGTCCCTATCGTCGTCCATGATGCTGACAACGCGCCAAGTGGATAGTCGCCGCGCAGGGGTTTCGTGACGGTACTGGTGCAGAACATCCGTTGCACCGTCAAGGATCCCGGCGGCTACCGCTGCTGACTGAGTGAAAATACGACCGGTGCCGCCGTACGGGTGGCAGGCGGGGGCGTACGGGTGACGGCCGGTCTCGCTACCATGCCCGTCAGCGCGCGTATGACACACGGGGGAATCGTTTTGTTCGGGATCGTCAGACCATGCACGCACCGGCTCGGGGAGCGGTTCAAGACGGAGTGGATGGCCCATCTCTGCGGACTGTGCCTGGCACTTCGGGGTGACCACGGCCAGTTCGCGAGGATCGTGACCAACTACGACGGGCTGCTCGTCTCCGTTCTGACGGAGGCTCAGTCCGGTCCCGCTCCGGGCTCCCGGCGCACCGCCGGTCCCTGTCCACTGCGCGGGATGCGCACCGCGGCCGTGGCCAACGGCGAGGGCGCACGGCTCGCCGCCGCCGTCTCGCTGGTCCTGGCCTCCGCGAAGGTGCGCGACCACGTGGCCGACCGCGACGGCCTGTTGGCCCGCGCCCCGATCGCCCTCGCGGCGCGCCGGGTGGCCCGGGGCTGGGACCGGGCGGGTGCCCGTACCGGGGCCTCGCTCGGCTTCGACACGGCCGTGCTCGTCGACGCAGTGGACCGGCAGGCGGGCATCGAGACCCTGGCCGGAGCCGGCACGCCGGTGCTCGTGGTGACCGAGCCGACCGAGACCGCGACGGCCGCCGCGTTCGCCCATACCGCGACCCTCGCCGGACGGCCAGGCAACGCCCCCGCGCTCGCCGAGGCGGGACGCTACTTCGGGCGGCTCGCGCACCTGCTGGACGCCGTCGAGGACCAGACCGCGGACGCTGCGGCGGGTGCCTGGAACCCGCTGACCGCCACCGGGACCCCCCGCGCCGAGGCGCGCAGGCTGTGCGACGACGCGCTGCGGGGGATCCGGCTGGCGCTGCGGGAGGTGGAGTTCGCCGACGCGGGCCTCGCCCACCGGCTGCTCGTGCACGAGCTGCGCACCTCGGTGGACCGGGCCTTCGGGACGGCCGGCTGCTCCCACACGGCGACGGGCCCGGCGCCCGAGGGCTCCTTCGGGCCGCCTCCGGTGGACTTCGGCCCGCCGCCGGCGCCCCCGCGCAAGCCGCGCCGCGACCTGTTGCCGGGCTGCGCGGTGGCCCTGGGGCTGTTCTGCACCTGCCAGCTGTGCTGCACGGACCACGAGGGTCCGTGGTCCCGGAAGAAGAGGGACGCGTGGTGCGACAACTGTGACTGCGGTCCGAACTGCAACGGCTGTGACTGCGGATGCGGGGACTGCTGCTGCTGTCCCTGTGACGGCTGCTGAGGACGTTCGGGCTCCGCTTCGACCCCGGCTCGGCTTCGGATTGGTTCCGGCTTGGTTTCGGGTTGGTGCGGGCTTGGCCCGGCCCTTCACGCCACCGATACCGTAGGGCGATTTCCAGCCGTTCCGGGAGCCGCTGCACGGCGGGTGGCAGCACGCCCTGGGCTGCGACAAGGGAGCACTTCGGTCGAGGTGGGCAACGCGGAGCGAACAGTGGCTTGAAGTAGCCCTTGCCCCGCGTGCCTGTCGCCGGAAAACCTTCGATAGCATTTACGGGGTTTGTCAGGGGCACGGCGAACGGCGATCTGCCGGCCGCGGTTCCTGATGACTACACAAGCTCGGGCACCGCACCTGCCCCGGGCTTCGATTTCCTTCGGGAGGACAATAAGTGACGATCAAGCGCATCTTCCGTTCCCGGCTCTTCGCCGCGGCCGTCGGTCTGACCGCCGTGGCCACCCTCGCGGGTCCCGCGACGGCGGCAGAGGCCCCGAGCGGCAGCAGCGTCAACGCCCAGCGCTTCGCCGCGGTGGAGGCCTCGCTCCTGCGGGCCGACGTCGCCGGCACCGCGTGGGGTCAGGACCCCAAGACGGGGGCCATCGTGGTCACGGCGGACTCCACCGTCTCGGACGCGAACATAGAGAAGATCAAGAAGGAGGCCGGGGCGAACGCCTCGGCGGTGCGCATCGAGCGGACCCACGGCAAGCTGTCGAAGCTGACCCGTGGCGGCGACGGCATCTGGACCACGTCCTGGCGCTGCTCCCTCGGCTTCAACGTGCACAAGGGCAGCACGTACTACCTGCTGACCGCGGGTCACTGCGTCAAGGGTGCCGGCAGCTGGTACACCAACGCGGCTCGGACCACCAAGATCGGCCCGAGCGTCAGTGGCAGCTTCCCGGGCAACGACTACGGTCTGGTCCGTTACGACAACAAGAGCCTGTCGCACTCGGGCACCGTTGGCACCCAGGACATCAGCAGCGCCATCAACGCCACCGTCGGCCTGGCCGTCAAGCGTCGCGGCAACACGACCGGTACCCACAGCGGCAAGGTGACCGGCCTGAACTACACCGTGAACTACGGCAACGGTGAGCTCGTCTACGGTCTGATCCGGACCAACGTCTGCGCCGAGCCCGGCGACAGCGGCGGCCCGCTCTACTCGGGCACCCGCGCGGTCGGCCTCACCTCCGGTGGCAACGGCAACTGCACCGCGGGTGGGACCACCTACTTCCAGCCCGTCCGGGAAGTCCTCGCCCGTTATGGCGTGAGCGTGTACTAAGCCGTACGCACCCTGCTTCACAGCTTCACAGCTTCACAGCTTCACAGCTTCATCGCTGGACCCCCTCCCGCCTGCCGGGTGGGGGTCCAGTGCGTTCTGGTATGCGTGCGTTCGTGGCGCTTCGTGAGCCTTCCGGTTTCGGGCCGGTCCGGTGTGGAAGGGTTGAGCTGCATGAGCGCTGACGCAGAAGATCCGACCACCGCCTGGAAGCAGTGGCACGAGCATCGGGTGACCACGGTGTCCGCCCCCTACGGGCCGCTCGCACTGACCGGCACCCTCCCCCAGACTCCGTCCGGGGGGACCCCCGGGCTCGCCGACTACCCGGAAGGTCGAATTCCGGCCGTTCCGGGGCGCTGGCGGGCCGCCGGCGGAGGCGTGACCCTGACCGCCGGGCCGGAGGAAGGGATCACCCTGGACGGCGAACCCCTCGCCGGCGTCGCCGTCCTGGCCGCCGACGAGGCGCCGCCCTCGCACTCCCGGCTCGCGGCCGGGGAGGTACGGCTCGTGGTGATCCGACGCGAAGGGGAATGGGCGGTCCGCGTGTTCGACCCGGCCGCACCGGGCCGCGCGGCCTTCACCGGGATCGAGGCCACCCCGTACGACCCGGCGTACGCGGTGCCCGGGCACTTCGCCCCGTACGGGGAGGACCGGACGGTCCAGGTCGAGAACGTCGACGGACGGGCGCGCGGGCTCGATCTGGGCGGCGAGCTGAGCTTCGCCTTCGCGGGCGCCCGGCACACGCTGCGGGTCGCGGTGGACGAGGAGGACGGCAGCCTCTGGCGGTCATCGGCGATGCCACCGGCGGCCGTTCCAGCTACCGCTTCCGCTTCCTCAAGCCCGGAATCCCGGCCGCCGACGGCTCCGTCACCGTGGACCTCAACCGGGTCCAGCTCCCGCCGTGTGCCTTCGCGGACCACTTCGTGTGTCCCTTCCCCCCGCCGGGCAACACCCTGCCCTTCGAGATCGCGGCGGGAGAGCGGCGGCTGAAAGGCGCCCTTGCTAGCGGTATCTGACACCAGGAGACTCCCGTCAGCGTCTCTCGGGGCTTGTCAGGGGCACGTCGAACGACATCCTGTTCCGCCGTGTCCCCGGCCGCCCTCCACGGGCTCCGGCACCACCCACCCCGCCGGGCCTCCGATCCCCACTCGGGAGGACGACAAGTGACGATCAAGAGCATCATCCGTTCCCGGCTCTTCGCCGTGGCCACCGGTATGGCCGCCGTGGCCGCCCTCGCGGCGCCCACGGCCGCGCACGCCGACGGCGGGTTCAGCGCCGACCGGCTCGCCTCCGCCGGCGCCTCGGTCCTGCGCGCCGACGTCGCCGGCACCGCCTGGCACACCGACCCCGCCACCGGCACCCTCGTGGTCACCGCCGACTCCACCGTCTCGGCGGCCGACCTCGCCAGGATCCGCAGCGAGGCCGGAACGAACGCGGCCGCCCTGCGTATCGAGCGCACCCCCGGCAAACTGAGGAAGCTGATCTCCGGCGGTGACGCCATCTACGCCTCCGGCTGGCGCTGTTCGGCCGGCTTCAACGTGCGCAGCGGAAGCACGTACTACATCCTGACCGCCGGACACTGCACCGACGGCGCGGGCACCTGGTGGACCAACTCCGCCCACACCACCGTCATCGGTCCCACCGTCGGCTCCAGCTTCCCGAACAACGACTACGGGCTCGTCCGCTACGACAACGCCTCGGTCGCCCACCCCGGGACCGTCGGCAACCAGGACATCACCAGCGCCGTCAACGCCACCACCGGCATGTCCGTCACCCGGCGCGGCTCCACCACCGGTATCCACAGCGGCTCGGTGACCGGACTCAACGCCACCGTGAACTACGGCGGCGGCGACATCGTCTACGGGATGATCCGGACCAACGTCTGCGCCGAGCCCGGCGACAGCGGCGGCCCGCTCTACTCCGGCACCCGCGCGGTGGGCCTCACCTCCGGCGGCAGCGGCAACTGCTCCTCGGGCGGCACCACGTTCTTCCAGCCCGTCGTCGAGGCGCTCAACGCGTACGGCGTGAGCGTGTACTAGACCCCGCTCCGGGGCCGCGCCACGGACCCGTGCGCCCCCGCCGCACCCCTGGACGTCCTCCCGCCTTCTGGGAGGATGTCCAGGGCGTTCGTGTCCACGGGGGGAGCGGGTTTCTGCATGAAGCGAATCGGCGTGACCGGGCACCGGTCGATCCCGGACGAGCTGCTCGGCCATGTGGAGGAGGGCCTGCGGGCCGTACTCGGGGGCCACGAGGGGCCGTTGGAGGCCCTCTCCAGCCTCGCCGAAGGAGCGGACCAGCTGTTCGCCGCCATCGCGTTGGAATGCGGCGCCGACCTCACCGTGGTCATCCCCAGCGGGGACTACGAGGAGGGCTTCGAGGACACCGGCGCGCTGGACCGGTACCTGGGGCTCAAGCGCCGGGCCGCCCAAGAGGTCCGGATGGACTTCGCCCGCTCCACCGACGAGGCCTACTACGCGGCCGGCACCTACATCGCCGACTCCTGCGACCGCCTCGTCGCCGTCTGGGACGGCCTGCCCGCCCGGGGGCACGGCGGCACCGCCGAGATCGTCGCCTACGCCCGCACCCTCGGGAAACCCGTCACCGTGATCTGGCGGGAGGGCGTGACCCGGGACTGAGGCCACGCCCGCCCGACGGATCAACTGCTGTGCCGGGCCAGCCAGTCCGTGTGCTGCGGGGACACGTACCGCTCGGTCTCGTAGACCGAGGTCGGCCACTGCGTCTCGGTGATCGTCGTCTGCATCACGACCATCATCGCGGAGAGGTCCTGTTCGATCAGGGTGTGCGCCTCGATCAGCGGGTGGTGGCGCCGCACCTCGTTCCAGGCGATCCCGGCCGTCGCCGCCGCGCTCAGCAGCCCGGTCAGCGCCGGCCCCGGACCCGAACCGAACGCCCCGAAGAGGGCGAACAGCAGCGCCAGCAAGGTCAGCAGCACGATCGACCACGACCACAGGGCCGTCGCCCGCCGGGACACCTCCGTCTTGCGCTGGTACCAGTTGCGCTGCTCGATCAGCCGGTCGCGGACATACGTCTCCCTGCGGACCTGGTAGTCCAGCCCCCGCAACCGGAACATCGCACCGGTGATCTCCCCGCCCTCCGGCACCAGCCCGGCGGTCCGCGGATCCTCCCAGCCCATCTTCCGCAGCTCGTTCAGTCCCGCCTCCAGCCGGGTCCGGTACGTCTCCTCGACGCCCGGGACATCGCTGCCGAAGGGCGCGCCGTGGACGGCGTACCGCCAGGCCAGCGATTTGATGAACTCCGCTGCGCTGCGGTTGAGTTGCCACTGCGGGCGGGCCCGGCGCCGGGTGGCCCGTATGCCCACGCCCAGCACCCCGGCGTAGGCGAGCACGCTCAGGAGCCCGGACAGGTACGCGGAGCCGACCTTCGGCCCCTCGGGCAGTGCGGCGATCGCGGCGGCCACGACGAGCAGCATCAGCTGGGCGCGGGTGGCCTGCGTGGACTCCCGCTGCCGGGAGATCGCCGCCTGGTCGGTGTGGTGGAAGAGGGCCGGCAGGTCCTCGTTGCGAAAGGTCATGCTGTCACTCACAGCGAACCCCCCAGTCTGCTGGTTCTGCGTTCTGTGTCCATCGGGAGGGGAGGTGCGGGGGCGGCGCCCGGCGGGAGCCGCCCCCGCGGATCACACCGCCAGGGGCTCCAGGTCCCGGTGGACCCGGCGCTCGTCGCGCGCGTACCGCGTCAGCCCGTGGTCCTCGCCGAGCAGCCGGGTCAGCTCGGCCACCGACTCGGCCCGCACCCGGTTCGCCTCCTCCTTGCGGCCCATCATGTCCAGGCTGACCGCCATGTTGGAGGAGCTCGCCAGGGTTTCCGGGTGGTGCACGCCCAGCGCCTCGCGCAGCCGCATCACCGAGATCCGCTCCAACTCCAGGGCGCCCTCGGGATCGCCCAGGTCGGCCCGGGCGTTGGCCAGGTTGAGGTTGGCGAAGATGGTGTGCGGGTGGTTGTCGCCCAGCACCTCGCGCATGTGGTGGATGGTCTGGCGCAGCATCGTGTCGGCGGTGTCCGCCGCCCCCGTGCCCCAGTGGAACACCGCGAGGTTGTTGACCGCGGCCAGGGTGTACGGGTGCCGCTCGCCCGGCACCTTGACGTACTCGTCCACCACCTCCTGGGCCAGGTCCCGTGCCCCGCCCGGGTCCCCGGTAGCGAACAGGTCCGCGGCCAGGTTCAGTTCGCAGGCCAGGAGGTCCGGGTTGACCGAGGTGTACTTGGCCCGGTACCGGTTGCGGGTCGCCGTGGTCAGCCGCAGCGCGTCCTCCACGTCCCCCGCCCTGCGCAGCGAGACCGCGAGGTTCTTGGCCGCCGACAGGGTGCCGGGGAAGGCCCGGCCCAGGGTCCGCTTGTAGATCTCGTACGTCCGGCTCAGCAGCTGCACCGAGTCGTCGTACCGACCCACCTCGCGCAGGTCGCGCGCCAGGTTCTGCGCCGAGGACAGGGTGTACGGGTGATCCGTGCCCAGTACCTCCGTGCGCCGGTCGAAGACCTCCTGGTCGATCTCCCTGGCCCGTGCGTACTGCCCGATCATGCGCAGGTTCAGCGCCAGGTTGTTCGCCGCCGCCAGCGTCCGCGGGTGGGCCTCGTGGAAGATCTGCCCGAAGCCCTCGTGCGCGGCGTTGGCCAGTTCCATCGCCTCGCCGTAGCGGCCGAGGGCGCCCAGGTCCATCGCCAGCCCGCTGGTGGTCATGTACGTGTGCGGGTGCGAGACGCCCAGCGCCGCCTGCTGGCGCTCCAGCGTGCCCTCGTCCAGCTCCATCGCCTCCACGAACCGGCCCTGCGAGCGCAGGATGTTGGAGAGGTGGAAGCGCAGGTACAGGTACTGGAGGTCGTCGCCCCCCAGGGTCTCGCGCCAGGTCTCGCGCAACTCCTCGCCCAGGGCGTACGCGGCCTTGAAGTCGCCGCGCTTCCAGAGGTAGCGGACGCGGTCGATCAGCAGCCGGCGGGTCTCCGGCTCCTTGCAGAACCGGGCCTCCGACGGGGTCAGGTGCGGCCAGATGGTGTTGAACCGCGGCCAGGTCTCCGGGTTGTCTATCGGCTCGTCGTCGTCCGGCCGGGCACCCGCCAGGATCCGGTGCACCGCGTGGCGGGCCTCGCGCTGCTCCTCCTCGGAGAGCTGCGCCCGGATCACGGCCTGCACCAGGCGGTGCACCTGGATGCTGTTGCTGACCTGGTCGACCTTGGCGAGCGCGAACCGGCCGATCTCCCGGATGACGCGGCCCAGGACGAGCTTCTCCTGGAGGGAGGAGTCGTACGGCTTGAGGGCGTCGATCATCTCCTTGCTGTACAGCAGGTTCGCCGAGATGGGCTCGGGCGCGAAGAAGGCGCACAGCTGGAGCAGCCGCACGGCTGCGGGGGAGCGGGACTGGAGCCGTTCTATGGAGACGTTCCAGGTGGCGGCCACCGGCTCCGGGTAGCCGGGCGGCTGGTTCAGCGCCAGCACGCGGGCGGCCTGCTGGGCCAGCTGCTCGATGTACGCGGACACGGGGGTCGCGGTCTCCGCGATCCAGGCGCCCGCCTGTTCGACGGCCAGCGGCAGGTCGCCGACGGCGACGGCCACCTGCTCGGCGTCCTCCTTGCTCAGCCCGGGGGCCCGGCGTTGGAGGTGTTCGATGGACTCCTCGCGCAGGAACACGTCCACCGGGAGGGCGTCGCCGTACTGGGACCAGGACTGGTTGCGGGAGGTGACCAGCACGTGCCCCGGGCCGCCCGGCGGGAAGTACCGCTTGAGCGTCTCGGGATCGTCGGCGTTGTCGAACACCAGCAGCCAGCGCGAGGAGGGAACCCCGCGCCGCAGCAGGTCGATCGCCTCCTGGGAGGCGGCCGACATGTCCTCGCCGGTCTGCGCGCCGAGGCGTACGGCCAGTTCCGCGAGGGCGGCGACCACGTCGTCGGTCTGCTCGGCGGAGATCCACCAGACCAGGTCGTAGTCGGCCATGAACCGGTGGACGTACTCCAGCGCCACCTGGGTCTTGCCCACGCCGCCGAGCCCGAACAGGGTCTGCGGCTGCGGCAGCACCACGGATATGCCGCCGCCGAGCTGGTCGCGCATCCGCTCCAGGACGATGGAGCGGCCGGTGAAACCGGGGTTGCGGGGCGGCGCGTTCCAGATCTTCGGGACCGTCCCCGGGAAGCGGGGGCCGGGCGCGGAGGCACTGGCGACGGTGTCGGGCAGCGCCATGGGCCGTTCCACCGCGCGCAGCAGCGCGGTCGTGGCGTGCACCTCGTCGAGGCGGAACAGGTCCACCGGATTGCGGTCGATGTACGGGGTGGACAGGCGTACGTCGCCCACCCGCAGCGGCACCAGCTGGCGCCGGCCCCCTGTCGGGTCCTCGGCGGCGGCCCGCTCCCACACGTCCACCGCGCGGGCGGACTTGAGGTAGGCGCTGGAGAGCAGCACCACGGTCCGCGCGGCGGTGTCGACGCTGACTCCGCTACCGCCCAGGGTGTCCCCGCCGGCGGTGTCCGGGGTCCGTTCGGCGGAGACGTCCCGGGGGACGACCCGGAAGCCGGCCCGGGTGAGCACCGATTCGATCCAGTCGGCCCACATGCGGTTCTCGGCGACGTAGGAGAGGAAGAGGTCCGCGGGCAGGGCGGGGCGGCGCCGGGTGAAGGCGTCCCGGATGCGCAGGCGCACCTCCTCGCCGATGGCCGGCATCGAGGTGACGTCGCCCTCGGTGACGACGGTGGTGAGCCGTTCGAAGGCGGAGAGCAGTGAGTTGGTGAGCCCGGCCTCGTCCCCGAAGGTGGCCAGGGTCTCCTCGTAGGCGTAGTAGGGGCGGTACGGGATCTCCACCGCTCCCCAGTAGGAGGTGAGGTCGTCCCCGATCAGGCCGTTGGGGAAGCGGTCGAACTTGATCCGGGCCAGGGCGCGGCCGGCGTCGGCCTTCTCCTTCTCGCCCTCGTCGATGCGCATCGGGACCGGGTAGATCTTGATGCCGCGGTCGTTGAACCGCTCGTCGATCTGCCGGGCCACGGAGGCCGCGCCGTCGATGGACTGGTCGGACAGGGTGAAGCAGTCGACCAGGACGTCGGGCAGGTGGACCGTGCAGATGTCGGCTATGTCGGAGAGGCCGGTGCGGCTGTCGATGAGGACGTAGTCGTAGTTCCGCTTCATGTCCGCCCGTAAGGCGTCGAAGAAGAGCCCGCCGCCGAGCCGGTCGTAGAAGTTGTCCCAATCGAAGGTGGAGACGGTCGCCGAGTACTCGCGGTTCTGCCGGCCCGCCGAGACGAAGTCGAGGGTCCCGCCGTCGGGGAACTCCCAGCCGAGGGTCTCGGGGGTGAGCGAGACGGCGTGCGGCTGGATCCGCGCGTAGTCCTTGTGCCAGTCGTCGGCGCGCTGCACCGGACTGGTGGCCGCCCACGCGTACTCGCTGATCAGGTCGATGACACCGGTGGTGGCGCCGAGGGTGGAGGGGTCCAGGAACGGGTGGAAGAAGCGGTGCAGGCCGGGAGCCTCCAGGTCCCAGTCCACGGCGAGGACCCGCTTGCCGTTGGCGGCGAGGATCCAGGCGGTGTTGGCCAGCGCCATCGTGCGCCCGGTGCCGCCCTTGTACGAGTAGAAGGTGACGATGCGTCCCTCGCGGTGCTCGTCGCTGCCGCTGTGCTGGCTGTCACGACTCTGGCTGTCACGACTCGCTGTCATCCGTGTCCCCCCGGTCGTTGTCGTTGTTGTCGGTGAGCCTGGTGGACCCGGTGGACCCGGTGGACCCGGTGGACCCGCCGTACCCGTCTCCCGTGTCGCCCGCCGTGGGCGGGAAGGGGGCGGGCGGTGGTGCCGGAGGCCCGTTCATCCCCATCGGACCGAGCAGCCGGGGCCGTTCGGTGCCGGCCGCGGGGCTGCCGGCCGGTGGATAGACCTGGGCGTGTCTCAGGAACTGCTGGGCGGCGGCCTCCACCACCTGCGGCAGGATCTGCCCGAGCGTCTCCATGTTGGCCACGCCGTTGGCGGCGGCCCGGCAGGCGGCCCGGCCCTGGCTCATCTTGACGGGCATGGTGTCCTCGAGCCGGTGGGCCAACTCGCTCTCCTTCGCGCGGCTCTGGTGGTCGTACCGGTTCCACGGCACGACCACGTTGATCCACGGCCGGGACTCCTGGTCGAAGGCGGCGAGGCGCTGGCGGCGCTGTTCGTCCTCCACCGCCCACCGGTCCACGATGAGGATCTCGGGCCGGGTCGGCGGCTGTTTGGAGTCGAAGTGCCCGGCTTCGTCGTCGAACGATCCCATCGTCGTCTGGTAGTTGAGGTTGCGGACCAGGTCCTCGGCGACGTAGGCGATGGGCCGCTGCGAGACCGGGTGGTACGGGTTCCAGTCCAGCGCGCTGTCCCCGTAGTACTCGGGGCTGCGGCCCTCGGGCAGATCGTGCCGGGAGGCGGCGGCCACGGTGACGTGCAGGGTGCGTGCGGTGCTGCTGGGGGTGCCGTTCGGAGAGCCGAAGGCGCTGGGCACGAGGCGGTAGTCGAGCGGCCGGATCGGGTCGAGCCGGACGGTCTCGGCGACCCGGACGATCCGCTTGGCGAGTTCGTACACGGCGCTCTCGTACTGCTCGGCGTAGCCCCGCAGTTTGATCAGTCCGTAGAGCCCGTCGGTGACGTACCGCTCGCCGAAGGTGTTGTGGTTGAACTGCAACCGCTCGGCGGGAAGCGGTAGTTGGGAGGGCGGTACCGGAACCCATAACGCGGGCACGATGGCCTCGGCCGGTTGATTGCTGAGCGCGACGTGGTGGATCGTGCGCTGCGCGAAGGCGAACCATTCCTTCCCGCACATTTCGCTGGCGAAGTAGCGCGGCGAGAACAGGGGGACGAAGACCCGGCAGGTGGCGAGCGCCGCCCCGAGCCGTTCCGACCAGCCCTCACCGCTGCGTATCTCCCGGTCCATGAAGCCGGCCTCGGCTCCCGCGGGCAGATTCGTCAGTGCCATGACATGACTGCAGAGATCGCGGAAAAGCCGCTCCACCCACATGTCCGGGTCCGGTCCTCCCGCCCCGAACCTCGGTGTATGCGCATAACTGAGAAAAAAGTACGGCTGCACTGATGCGGGCACACGACCCCCGTCCCGAAGATGCGAGCGAAGAAACATCATTCCGGAGCTGCTCCGCCACATCCCCTCATCGTTCAGTCAATCAGCGTCTGTTTTCGGTCATCCATTCAAGCGCGTGATCGACGGCATGCGGAAGGGCGAAGAGCATGGTCGATGCCTCACCGATCCGCCCCCGGCGTATCCGGTCTACCGGGAACGCCCTGCCGATCTCGGCGAAATCGCTGTCATCCAGCGCGATGTCCTCGTACGCGGTCCACCCTTCCCGCTTCGGCCCTTCAGGCTGCCCCCCTGAAGACCCCGGATGGTTCACCTTCACCACACACTCGTACATGCGCAAGGGGGGCTTCGGAATTCGATACTCCGCGAGATGGAAAGCGGTACAGACGGAAAATCCCACATTGATCATGAGTACCTTCCATCCCTCCCCGCACATCCTTCCCAGGGGTGATTCCTCGCCCAAATGGCTGGTCAGCGGATGTCCCGCACACAGTTCCCCGGCGCCTTCGCCGACCGAGGAGAAAGAGGTCTGCGGATGCCCGCTGCGCGCCGCTCCCGGGGCGGTGCGCACGGCCTCGGCGAGGACCCCCATGCCGTGGCTCGGGGTGCGCACCGGGTCGAAGGCGGGCATCCGCGCGCGGAAGGCCCGTACGCCCTCCTCGGTGAGGCCCGCGACCTGTGCCAGGTGTGCGGTGGAGGTCTTGGAGTTCTGCGGGGTGAAGGCCGGCGCCGCGAGGGTGCCGCCCGGGCCGACGGCGGCCAGGAGGGCGTCGCGCAGTTCCTCGGCGCGCAGACCGGTGCCGCCGAGGGAGGCGTGCACCAGGAGGCGCATGCCGGGGCGGACGCCGAGCGCGTGCAGGGGGCCGGCCAGGCCGTCGGGGGCTTCGGGGCCGGGCCGAGGGGAGCGGTCCCCCCGGCCCGGCGGGCCCGTCATGCGTCGACCGCCTTCAGTTCCCAGCGGAGCTGCTCCACGAGGCGCTTGCCGGTGCTCGTCAGCTCCGCCGCCCCCGACAGCCGGTCCAGTGCCCGGTTGATCCGGTCCAGCCCGCCCGGCTCGGCGGTGGCGGTCGCCCGCCGGTAGGCCTCCACGGCCACCCGCTCGTGGACGTCGGCCAGCAGCCGGGACACGGGGACCGGGCGCTCCCGCCACGGCGAGGGGTGCTGCCATTCCCCGTCCAGCGCGTACAGGTCGGTCACCTCGGTCAGTGCCTGGAGCCCGGCCCGCCGCCGCCCGGTCAGCAGCGCGAGCGCGGTCTCCGCCACCCCCGCCGCGTACGGCACTCCGAGCGCGCCCGGACCGTGGAGCCCGGCCTCGCCCCAGTCGGCGGTCCGCGGGCCGCCCGCGAGCGGGGTCAGCGTGGTCAGCCCGGTGGCGGCCGCCCGCGCGAACTCCGGCACCGAGGCGTGCAGCAGCGCCCACGCCGCGTCGAGGCGCCCGCGCCACTCCTCGGCCTCCCCGGCGCCGAGGCGCAGCCGGGGCGGGCGGGCGAAGCAGTTGCGGTGCGGATCCAGGTCCTCCAGCGCCACCGGGGCCGCGTCCGGCCCCGGCGACCAGGTGCGTACGGGCTGCCAGCGCGCGTCACCCGCGGCGGGCCCGAAGCGGTGCTCGGGGCGGCCCTCCTCGCGGACGGCGTACCCGCCGTCGGCGGCGTGCAGGGTGGCCCGGCCCTCGGTGCCGGGCTCGCCCAGGCGCAGCAGGCCGAGCGTCGGCAGGTACACCTCACCGTCCCGGTAGGCGACCTCGGCGGGCAGGTCGAGCCCGCCGCGCAGCACGGCGGCGGCGGCCAGCGCGGTCAGCCGGCGGGCCGCCGACGGGGTGTCGGGGTCCTCCTGCCCGGGGTCGAGGCAGGCCATCACCCAGGTCCGGGTGAACGGGTGGGCCAGTACGGCGTCCAGCGCGTCCACGCCCGCCTGCCCGGCCCGCTCCACGGCGCCCAGCACCCGCCAGGCCCGCTCCCAGTCGGAATCACCCGTGCGGCGGTCGTTCAAGAGGGCGAGCAGGTCCCGGGTCAGCTGCTCCTGGGAGCCGGCCAGCTCGGCCGGGTCGGACAGTTCCGGCGCGCTCGCGCGGGCACTCGTACGCCCCTCCACGCCGTCGACGAGCTCGCGCAGGTCGGTGCAGTACACGGAGGGGTTGTCGAAGTTCCCGGGGGCTCCCGAGCCGGAAGGCCCGTCGGGGCCGGCCTTGTAGCGGTGCGTGTAGAGACCGCCTCCGCACGAACGTACGACGGGGCACCGGCGGCACGTGTCGCTGACGCCGGCCAGTCCCAACTGCCGGGCGCGGACCCCCGGATGGGCCGCGACCAGGTCGAAGGCGTGGTCGAAGACGTTGAACCCGGTGGCGGCGGCGCCCTCGAAGGCGCTCTTCAGGGAGTCGACTTGTTCCAGGTTCCCGTCGGTTTCCACCACGACGAGATCGGTGGGCGCGAGGCCGAGGGACTCGGTGAGGCTGGGGCCGCCGGCCAGGGTGGAGAACAGCGAGTCGAAGAGCCGTACGGGGACCGGGCGGCCGCGGCGGTCCCAGTGGTCGAAGACCCGCAGCAGCCAGCGCGCGTAGGTGTCGGGGGCCTCGTCGGGGCGGACCGGGGGCGTCTGCCAGGTGGCGTGGGGGAGGAGGAAGTCCACGCGCGGCGGGGCCAGTTCGACGAGGGCGTCGAGGACGGCCACCGGATCGTTGGCCACGTCGATGGTGCAGAGCAGGCCCTGGTAGAGGTGGCGGTAGGGCTCGGTGCGCAGGAGGTCCACGGCGGCCAGGACCAGGGGGTGGCTGGTGCGCCCGTCGGCGAAGCGCCGGTGGCGGTCGTTGGCTGCGCGGTCCCCGTCGAGGGAGACGCTCACGCTGACGCCGAACTCCGCGAAGAGGTCAAGATAACGGCGGCTGAGTTGCAGGCCGTTGGTGTGCATGCGCAGGTCGAGGGCGGCGATGCCGTCGAGGGCGCGGGTGAATTCCTCGCACACGAGCCGGAGGCGGGCGGTGCCCGCGAGAAGCGGTTCCCCTCCGTGAAGGATGACCGTGACGGAGGGGAGTGCGTGTGTCCTTGCATGTTCGGCGAGACGCGACGCGGTCTGGGCAATCACCTCGGGGGAGATCACTTTGGGCCGGGCGCGCCAGCTCTGATCTGCGTGTTCGTAGACGTAGCAATGATCACAAGCAAGATCGCATCTGCTGTGAACTTTCAGGACGATCTCGCGAAAAGCGATCAGGCCGGTCATTCCGCCAGTCTAGAGCGCTGACTTCCTCGTCAGAGTGCAGAGTTGAAGATGGGCGTCTGAGCCTTTCGGCCGGATTCCGTCGGGAGGACGCGACCCAGGGTCGCGGCCGCGCGCGCACCGCGGACATCGATCCGGTCGAGCGGGACGCGGCGGGCGGTGACGGTGCCGGCCGGGTGGGTTGCGGAGGTGTTCATGACGCCGTCCTCGGGGAGGTCATGGGGAATGGGAAGGGGACATTGGCGAGGAGAGCCAGTGTCTGGCGCGGACTTTACCTGTCCGTGTCCCCTTCGGCTCGCTGAACCTGGACGCGGGTTCTCACAATGTGACCTCTCGGTCCAATGACCGTGACGAACGATCACGCGCCCGTGGCATGGGTGAACGAAAATCCACGGACCTCCGCTCCGGGCGTTTACCCCAAGGCAAGATCCATTTCCCGCCGGGCCCCCCCTTCTACGCCGGCTGCTGCTCGTTGACGGGAGGCGCGGGCACCTCCCTGAGCAGCCACGTCAGTACGTCGGGCAGGGCGCGCAGCGCCGCGAAGTGCGCGGCGGCCGGGTCGATGTTCGTGGTGGCGCCCGGGATGCGGCCGGCCAGCCAGCGGGAGTGGCCCACGGGCGAGAACACGTCGAGCTCGCCGTGCCAGATCAGCACCGGGCAGCGGATGTCGGCCGGGTCGAAGCCCCAGGGGCTGCTGAAGGAGATGGCGTCGTCGATCCAGCCGTAGGCGGAGGTGCGGACCCCCTCGCGGTAATTGCGCAGCAGCATGGCCCGCAGCCCCGCGTCCGCGACGATCATGCGGTCGCTGTCGGTGAGCTCGCGGCGCAGCTCGTCCAGGAGCCGGCCGGGGTCCTCGGCGATCCCGGCGGCGCGCGGGATCAGCCGGGCGGCGAGCTCCTCGGGGTCCCGGCCGGCGGTGGAGTGCTCCCGGATGTTCGAGGGGGACATGCCCTCGAACCAGTCCAGGTCCTCCGCGTCCCGGGGGGCCAGGGAGACCAGCGCGGCGGTCCGGGTGACCCGGTCGGGGAGCAGGGCGGCGCAGGCCAGCGCGCCGGGGGCGCCGCCGGAGCGGCCGGCCACGGCGAAGGTGTCCAGGCCCAGGGAGTCGGCGATGGCGGCCACCTCCGCGGCCACGTCGGCGACGGTGCGGCCCGGATGGCGGTCGGAGCCCCCGTAGCCGGGCCGGTCGTAGGCGATGAGCTGCATCCGGCGCTGGTACAGGACCATGCCCCGGGGGGCGGGGCCCAGGCGGCTGCCGGGCATGCCGTGGAGCAGGAAAACGGGTTTTCCGTGCGGGTCGCCCCAGCGTTCCACCGTCAGATTCCGTCCGTCCGCGACGCGCACCTGAACGCGCACGCGCTCCCTCCCTCACGGTCGACGCGACTCGTCACGGTGATTGTGCTCGCTGGGGGAGGAGCGCGGTAGGGCGCACTTCGCCCGAAATTCTTGTGAAAGTTTTCACAAGCGCACAGGGGTCTTAGGTCCCGAGATATCTATGCAGGTCAGAGGGGTGATGGAGGGGGCGTGAACAGGTGTGAACGGCCCTTCGGCCCGGCGGGAAAGGGCTTTTTCGGCAGCGCGGCTTCCGCTTTTGGGTGTCGAATTGAGTCATCAGGAAAGCGGTTCGGGTTGAGTCGAAATGAAGGAGTTCCTGCCATGCAGGCGAACGAGATGGTGGATGGACTGGTCCAGGGGGCGCTCAAGGCGCTCGACCAGTTCTCGTCGTTCAACCAGGAGCAGGTCGACCACATCGTCAAGAAGGCCTCGCTGGCCGCGCTGAGCCGGCACGGCGAGCTCGCCCAGCTGGCGGTCGAAGAGACCGGCCGCGGTCTCTTCGAGGACAAGGCCGTCAAGAACCTCTTCGCCTGCGAGCACGTCGTGAACTCGATGCGCGGGCTCAAGACCGCCGGCGTCATCCGCCGCGACGAGCTGAACGGCATCACGGAGATCGCCGAGCCGGTGGGCGTCGTCTGCGCGATGACCCCGGTCACCAACCCGACCTCCACCACGATCTTCAAGGCCCTGATCGCCCTGAAGACCCGCAACCCGATCATCTTCGCCTTCCACCCCTCCGCGCAGAACTGCTCGGCCGAGGCCGCCCGCATCGTCCGCGACGCCGCCGTCGCCGCCGGCGCCCCCGAGAACTGCGTCCAGTGGGTCACCGCCCCCTCCATGGAGGCCACCGGCGCCCTCATGAACCACCCGGGCGTCTCCACCATCCTCGCGACCGGCGGAAACGCCATGGTCAAGGCCGCCTACTCGTGCGGCAAGCCGGCCCTGGGCGTCGGCGCGGGCAACGTCCCGGCGTACGTCCACAAGAGCGCCAAGCTCGGCCGCGCGATCCACGACATCGTGCTCTCCAAGGCCTTCGACAACGGCATGATCTGCGCCTCCGAGCAGGCCGTCATCCTCGACACCGAGATCTACGAAGCGGGCCTCGCCGAGTTCAAGCGGCTCGGCGCCCACGTGGTCTCCGCCGCCGAGAAGACCAAGCTCGAGCAGTTCGTCTTCGGCACCACCGCCTACGCGGCCGACGCCAACGGCGCCAAGCTGAACCCGGCGGTCGTCGGCAAGTCCCCGCAGTGGATCGCCGAGCAGGCCGGCTTCACCGTCCCCGCCGAGGCCTCGATCCTCCTCGCGGAGTGCAACGAGGTCGGCGAGAGCGAGCCGCTGACCCGCGAGAAGCTGTCCCCGATCCTGGCCGCCCTGAAGGCCTCGGACACCGAGCACGGCCTCGAACTGGCCGCCGCGATGGTCGAGTTCCACGGACTGGGCCACAGCGCCGCCATCCACGCCGAGGACGAGGAGCTCGTCGAGGAGTTCGGCAAGAGGGTCAAGGCGATCCGCGTCATCGCCAACTCGCCCTCCACCTTCGGCGGCATCGGCGACGTCTACAACGCCTTCCTCCCCTCGCTCACCCTGGGCTGCGGCTCGTACGGACACAACTCGGTGTCGAACAACGTCACCGCGGTCAACCTGATCAACGTCAAGCGGATCGGACGGCGCAACACCAACATGCAGTGGTTCAAGGTCCCGCCGAAGATCTACTTCGAGCGCAACTCCATCCGCTACCTCGGTGAGATGGACGGCATCAGCCGCGTCTCGATCGTCACCGACAAGACGATGGTCTCCATCGGCTTCGTGCAGAAGGTCGTCGACATCCTGCAGGCCCGCGAGGGTGCGGTGTCGATCCAGATCATCGACAACGTCGAGCCCAACCCGGAGCTCTCCACCGTCCGGGCCGGAGCCGCGATGATGCGCGACTTCAAGCCCGACACGATCATCGGCCTCGGCGGCGGCTCGCCGATGGACGCAGCGAAGATCATGTGGCTGATGTACGAGCGCCCGGAGGTGGAGTTCGCCGACACGAAGGAGAAGTTCTTCGACGTCCGCAAGCGCGCCTACAAGTTCCCCTCGCTCGGCGAGAAGGCCAAGATGGTCGCCATCCCGACCACCTCGGGCACCGGCTCCGAAGTCACCCCGTTCGCCGTCATCTCCGACCCGGCCGCGGCCCAGAAGTACCCGCTCGCCGACTACGCGCTGACCCCGAACGTCGCCATCGTCGACCCGATGCTGCCGATGGGCCTCCCGCCCAAGGTGACCGCCGACTCCGGCTTCGACGCCCTGACGCACGCCACCGAGGCCTACGTCTCCGCGTACTCGAACGACTACACCGACGGTCTGTGCCTCCAGGCCATCAAGCTCATCTTCGAAAACCTGCAGCGCTGCGTGGTCGACGGTCCGAACGACCCCGAAGCCCGCGAGAAGATGCACAACGCCTCCACGGTGGCGGGCATGGCCTTCGCCAACGCCTTCCTGGGCATGGTCCACGCCATGGCGCACACCCTGGGCAACACCTTCCACGTCGCCCACGGCCGCACCAACGCGCTGCTCCTGCCGCACGTGATCCGCCACAACGGCACGGTCACCCACAAGGCCACCCCGTGGCCCAAGGCCGAGGTCTACCGGGCGCCGGAGCGCTTCCAGGAGATCGCGAAGATGCTGGGCCTGCCGGCCGCCACGGCCGCCGAGGGCGTCGAGTCCTACGCCAAGGCCGTCGAGGAGCTCCGCAGCAAGTGCGGGATCACCTCCTCCTTCGCCGAGGAGGGCGTGGACGAGCAGGCCTTCATCGAGGCCCTGCCGACCCAGGCCATGAACGCCTACGCCGACCAGTGCGCCCCCGCCAACCCGCGGATGCCGATGATCGACGACCTGAAGCAGCTGATGCGCCAGGCGTACTACGGCAACGCCGAGGGCGCCCCGGCCAAGAAGGCCGCCAAGAAGAAGTAACCGCCAAGAAGTAACCGCCAAGAGGGAGTGATCCTTCTGTTCCTCCTTCTTCCGAAGAACCTCCGCTAAGGAGTGGAAAAGCCCGCCCGGGACGCTAAGGCCCGGGCGGGCTTTCCACATGTCCGGGTGCGGCGGACCGCGCGGGACCGGCTACAGGTGCGGGATCAGCAGGGCCGCCGCCGAGCGGGCGCGTTCCAGGGAGGTGGCCCGGTCGGCGCCGCGCTCGCCCAGCACCACCCGGGTGCTCAGCCCGTCCAGCAGCGCCAGCAGCTCCGAGGCCCGGGCGGGGACGTCCAGGCCGGCGGCGAAGCGGCCCTGCTCCACCCCCTTGGCGAGGAGCGCCTCCAGGTCCCGCTGCCAGCCGTCGTCGATCTCCTGCTGCGCGGCGCGCAGCGGCTCGTTCGAGGGGATGCGGGCCCACAGCTCGATCCAGAGCGTCCAGCGCGGATCGCGGGGGCCGCGGGGCAGGTAGAGCTCGAGGAAGAGCGCGAGCTTGCGGTGGGCGGTGACCCGGCGGCTCAGCAATTCGGTGCGTTCTTCGGCGAGTTGCTGCTCGCTCCAGTTCAGGGCGGCCAGCAGGAGCCGGTCCTTGCTGCCGAAGTAGTACAGGATGTGGCCGCCGCTGGTGCCGAGCCGTTCGGCGAGCGCGGACATGGTGAGCGTCGCCAGCCCGTCCTCGGCGATCGCCGTCATGGCCTCTTCCAGCATCCGCTCCTGGGCGATCCGCCCGTCGCGCCGCCGTGCCGCTCCCGCCACCGTGCCGCCTTCCCGATCTTCGTGGGCCGACCTTATCCCGGACAGGGTCTTGACGGGGTCCGGCTCGGCAGCGCATCTTGAATGCCATTCAAGAACTTAGAACGCCGTTCAAGGTCGGCTTCGCGGTTCACCACCGAAGGTCAGGGGCAGACGCATGGCACAGCAGGAGACGACGGCCGACGTCGACGAGGTCTTCAGAGTCGAGACGCACGGCATCGACCCCATCCCCGACGCCGAGCGGCACGGCGGGGCCAAGGACCTCTTCTGGCTCTGGTTCGGTTCGAACCTGACCTTCACCTACGTGATCAACGGAGCCCTCGCCGTCGCCTTCGGCCTCACCTTCTGGCAGGCCACCGCCGTGGTCGTGATCAGCGGGCTGTCCTTCTTCGCGATCAGCGCCGCCGGCCTCAGCGGCATCCGCACCGGCACCGCCACCCTGGTCATCTCCCGAGCGGCCTTCGGCGTACGGGGCAACTGGCCGGCGGGCGTCCTCAACTGGGTGGTGAGCATCGGCTACACCATCGTCAACACCGTCGTCGGCACCCTGGCGCTCGAGGTCTTCTTCGCCGAGATCGGCCTGGGCGAAGGCACAGTGATCCGCGCCGCCGCGCTCGGCATCACCCTCGCGCTCACCTTCGCCGTCGCCATGTGGGGGCACGCCACGGTGCAGTTCGCCGAGCGCTGGATGGCCTACGTCCTGGCCGTCGGCTTCGGCGCCCTGCTGGTCTTCGTCCTGCCCGGCACCGAGACCACCGCCCCGGCCGACGCCCTGGCCCCGGGCCTGTCCGGCTGGAGCCTGGCCTTCGTCGTGATGCTCGCCGGGCCCTTCTCGTACCTGCCGATGCCCGCCGACTACACCCGCTACCTGCCCCGCACCACCTCGCTGAAGTCGATCACCTGGATGGGCGCGCTCGGCGGGTTCGTCTCCTCCGTCGCCCTCGGGATCGCCGGCGTGGCCGCCGCCACCCAGACCGACATGACCGACGCCGTCGCCGGGGCCGAGAGCCTGCTGCCCGGCTGGTTCCAGCCGCTGTTCCTGGCCCTGGTGCTGGGCGGCTCCGTCACCAACTCGATCATCACGCTCTACTCCTCCAGCCTGAACCTCCAGGTCCTCGGCATCCCGTGGAGCCGGGCCCGGGCCATCGTGGTCAGCGCCGTTGTGACCGCCGCCGGATCGCTCGCCGCACTCTTCCTCACCGACTTCACCACCTCGCTGCTGTCCTTCCTCTCCCTCCTGATCATCGTGTTCGCCCCCTGGGGCGGCGTCTTCCTCGCCGACATGCTGCTGCGCCGCTGTCGCTACGACTCCGACGCGCTGCACGCCGGGAGCGAGGGTGCCTACTGGTACCGCTCCGGCTACCACCCGGCCGGCATGACCGCCCTGCTCGCCGGAATGGCCTTCGCCGCCCTGACCTGCGATTCCGAGCTGTGGACCGGGCCGCTCGTGGCCCCGCTCGGCGGCGCCGACCTCACCCTGCTCGGCTCGGTGGTCTCCGGGCTCACGTACTGGGCCCTCGCCCGGCGGACGCCGGCGTACGTCGCGGCCGCCTGAGGGGTTCAGGGGGGCCTGGGGGCCTCCCCGGCCTCCCCGGCCTCCCCGGTCTCCCCGGTCTCCCCGGCCTCCCCGGTCTCCCCGGTCTCCCCGGTCTCCCCGGCCTCCCCGGTCTCCCCGGTCTCCCCGGCCTCCCCGGCCCTCCACGCCCTCCCGGTCGGCCCGAGCCTCGCCTCCCGGCCTGACTTTGCCTTCCGGCCGCCCGTCTCCCCGTACCCCCTCTGCACAGGAGCACCACCCCATGTCGCACCCCGCCCCCGCCGATCTGCTCCTCATCGGAGCCCGCATCCACACCGTCGACCCCGAGCTGCCCGAGGCCGAAGCCCTCGCCGTGCGCGACGGGCGGATCGTCTGGGTCGGCCCGGACGCGGAGGCCGCCGACTGGGCGGGCCCGGACACCGAGCGGATCGATGCGGGCGGCCGGCTCGTGCTGCCGGGATTCATCGACGCCCACAACCACGTCCGGCTCGGCTCCGACGACGCGTGCGTGCAGCTCGCCGGGGTGCGGACGCTCGAAGCGATCCTCGACCGGATCGGCGAGTGGCGGGAGGCCAACCCCGACGCCGACTGGATCGAGGCCGAGGCCTTCGACTACTCCGCGATCCCCGGCGGACGCATGCCCACCGCCGCCGACCTGGACCCGGTCACCGGGGACACGCCCGCGATCGTGCTCTCGTACGACGTCCACACGGCCTGGCTGAACACGGCGGCCATGCGCCGGCTCGGGGTCGCGAAGGACCGTACCGACCTGCCCTTCGGTACGGCCGCCGTGGACCCGGAGACCGGTGAACCCACCGGGTTCGTCAAGGACTTCGCCATCAAGGGGCTCTCGCGCGACGGCCACCGCGCCCTGCGCGATCTGGGCGTGCCGTGGGCCTCCCCGGACCGCCAGTACGGGCGCCTCGCCAAGAGCCTCGACGACGCGATCCGCTTCGG
Source organism: Streptomyces sp. NPDC058289 (assembly GCF_042880975.1). NCBI lineage: Bacteria > Bacillati > Actinomycetota > Actinomycetes > Kitasatosporales > Streptomycetaceae > Streptomyces > Streptomyces sp. NPDC058289. Next base: position 80,191 of record NZ_JBHVYI010000021.1, on the reverse strand, counting down.
CATCACCACCGTCGTGGAGCCGCAGAACTCCCTCGACGACCTGGAACTGTACGACCGGGCGCGCGCCGAGGGTCGGCTGCGCTCGCGGATCGTCGCCGCGCTGTTCCACCCGCGCGGTACGACCGAGGAGGACCTCGACCTCTTCGAGGCGGCGGCCAAGGTGCATGCCGGAGACCGCTTCCGGGTGGGCCCCCTCAAGCTCTACATCGACGACGTGGTGGAGCCGCGCACGGCCGCGCTGCTGGAGCCGTACACCGGCTGCGGAGCGCACCGGGGCGAGACCTTCTACCCGGCGGAGGAGTTCACCGAGCTCCTCGCCCGGCTGGACGCGCGCGGGTTCCAGTGCTTCGTCCACGCCACGGGTGACCGGGGCATCCGCACGGTCCTCGACGCGGTCGAGCACGCCCGCGCGGTGAACGGCCCGCGCGACGCCCGCCACCAGGTGGTGCACGTGGAATGCCTGGACCCCGAGGACGTACCGCGCTTCGCGCAGCTCGGTGTGGTGGCTTGCATGCAGCCCCGGCACTGCGCGCCGGAGATCGCCGGTCCGGGCCAGGACTGGGCGGAGAACGTGGGGGAGGACCGCTGGCACAAGGCGTGGCCGATGCGGAGCCTCGCCGAGGCGGGCGCCGTCCTGGCCTTCTCCAGTGACTGGAACGTCGCCGAGATGGACCCGATGGTCGGCATCTACACGGCACTGACCCGGCGCCCGCTGGACGGCGGCGACCCGTGGCAGGAGCAGGAGACGGTGGACGCCCGGACGGCGGTGTACGGCTACACGATGGGCTCCGCTTACGCCAACTTCCTCGAGGACGACCGGGGTTCCCTCACGGTCGGCAAGGCGGCCGACTTCGTGGTCCTGTCCCGCGACATCCTCGCGGTGGCCCCGGAGCAGATCCCCGGATCGGTGGCCGAAACGGTGGTGGTGGCGGGCGAGGTGGTCCACCGGGCGGGGTAGGTGGGCGGAACTTTTGCCGCGGGGGTCGGGGGGACCGTGTGGATGCGCTGCTCTACGTTCTGGCGGTAGTGGTGTTCTTCGCCTGGTTTCGCAAGGGGCCCGTGCGGCGCGAGGCGGACCGGCGATGGGCGGACGCCGCCGCCGGAGCGACGCTCCACCAGACGCCGGCCCACCCGGACTACCCCAGCGGCCACAACACCTACTCCGGCGCGGCCGAGGTGATCCTGGACGCCCTCGCGGGCCCCCGTACCGCCCCCTTCGCCCTCACCAGCCCGACCGCCCCCGGTGTCCAGTGCACCTACACCAGCTCCGCCGACGAGGCGGGAGTGACCCCCGGCTCCCTTGGGCCGAGTCGAGCGGCCCGCGGCCGCCGGTCATGAAATGCCTGGCGGGCCGAGGGGCGGGGCGTTAGTCTCGCCGCGATGACGACTTCACATGCTCAGAGATCGGGGGTCCCGTCCGCGCAAGGTGAGTGCTGATGCTCACTCAGACCGCGAACGGGGCTTCCCGCCCTTCCTTCTGGCTGCGCGTGCGCGAGTTCGCCGTGCCGCCGTCCATGATCGAGACCGCGACCGCCCGCCGCTCCGCCGGTGACTGGGCGGGGGCGTGCGCCGCAGCCGCCGTAGACGTGGACTTCGACCTGCGCGCCCTGGCGCGCACCCACGGCCGCGAACTCGCGGCCCGGATCCGGGCCGATCTCCGCCACCTGGCTCCGGACCTGCTGCGCTGGCACCTGCCGAGGATCGCCCCGGACGGACTGCTCCGCCCCGGGCTGACCATCGCGCTGGCCCGGTACGGGGACGCGGGGCCCGGCGGTGCACGCCCGGTCCACCTCGTGGCTCGTACTCCACCGGCCTGGGCGGAGTACGGGCAGCGGATCAGCCTTGCCCTGTGGGACGGAGCCCGCTCCGAGGACGCCGCCCGCCGCCGTCCGGGGGCCGGTCCGCATCCCCATCCCCACCCGCATCCGCGGTTCCGCCTCGACCTGCACCGCCACCTGTGGGACGCACGCCGGAGCGACGAGCTCCGCTCCAGGTCCGGGGCCGACCGGCCGCTCGCCGGTGCGGATCCCGCGGCGGATCCCGTCCTGCCCGGGCTGCTGCCCCCGGGTCCCCGATGCGCCGTCGACCGATGGCCGGCCGAAGCGGCGATCGTGCTCCGTGCCGAGGGACGCTCCGAGGGCACGGTCGCCGTGCGGCTCGGGGCCCGGCACCGGCTGTACGTGCACCTGCGCGGCGACGGCGACGGGCAGATCTCCGCAGCCGCGTCCGTGGATCCCGGTGTCGCCGCCCCGCCGGCGCTGCCCGACGCGGCGACCTGGGTGCTGCCCGACCTGGAGCTGCTCCGTACCGGGGTGATCGACGCCGGCCGGCTGCACCCCCTGGTCGGCCGGGCCCTCGTACCGGACTGGTCGCCGTTGCCGCCCGCCGGAGCCGCGGACCGGGCCGGGGGACCGCGCCCGGTGGACTGCCGGGGTGCCCGGCACCGGATCGGCCTGGTCGACGGAGTGCTGGTCCCGCTGGACCACGACCCGGCCGAGATCCGCCGCGAGGAGCTGCTGGTCGCGCTGACCGGTACGCCGCTGCCCTGCCTGCAGGCCATCGACGTCGCGCACCGCCGCCCGGACTCCCTCTCAGGCGTCCGAGAGCGCCTCGACCACGGCGACACCGCGGGCGCCCTGGCCGTCGTAGAGGGACTGCTCGGTCCCGGAGCGCTGCTGCGCGACGGCCCGTTGCGGGACGAACTGGAGGCGGCCGCGCTCCGGCGGGTCGCCTACGGACTGTTCCGGGCGGGCCTGGCCGTACGGGCCGTCGGCCGCGCCCATACCGGCTACCGCTCTCCCCGCCCCCGCCGCACCGAGCGCTCGCATCCGCGGCACGCGATCCACCGCTGACCCGGCCCTCCTGCGCTACCCCCTTCCCGTCACACACCCAAAGGTGATTCCGCATGCGTACACACACTCCGTCCGCCCCGACCGGCCCCGCCCAACTCGACGTCGCCGCAGGACTCCTGGCCCTGCTGCGCGATACGACGACCGAACCGCGCCCCGACATCCAGCTGGAGGCCCTGACCCTGGCCGTGGCCGCCGACCTGCCCGTACTCCTGTGGGGTGAGCCGGGGATCGGCAAGACCGCGGCGCTGACCCAGCTCGCCGCATCCCTGGACCTTCCGCTGACCACCGTCATCGCCAGCGTGCACGAGCCGTCCGACTTCTCCGGCCTGCCCATCGTCGGGGACGACCCCGCGGAGCAGGGGGTGCCGATGGCCCCGCCGGACTGGGCGGTGCGCCTGGTACGGGCCGGCCGGGGGCTGCTGTTCCTCGACGAGCTGTCCACCGCGCCGCCGGCCGTGCAGGCGGCCCTGCTCCGCCTCGTACTGGAGCGGAGGATCGGCGCCCTGCGGCTGCCGCCCGAGGTCCGGATCGTGGCCGCCGCCAATCCCCGGTCCTCCGCGGCGGACGGCTGGGAGCTGAGCCCGCCGCTGGCCAACCGCTTCGTACACCTCCAGTGGACGCACGACCAGGAGGTGGTGGTGCGCGGCCTCGGCGGGACCTGGCCCCGCGCCACCCTGCCCCGGCTCGACCCCGAACGGCTCCCGGAAGCCGTGGACTTCGCCCGCCGCGCGGTGTGCGGGCTGCTCGCCTCCCGGCCCAAGCTCGTCCACCTGCTGCCTTCGGGCGAAGCCCGCCGGGGCGGCCCCTGGCCCTCCCCCCGGAGCTGGGAGATGACGCTCCGTCTGATCGCCTTCGCAACCGCGGCCGGCTCCTCCCGGGAAGTGCTCTCCCTGCTGGTCAGGGGAACCGTGGGAGACGGTCCCGGACTGGAACTGCTGGCGAGCCTGGACCGGATGGACCTCCCGGACCCGGAGTCCCTGCTCGCCGACCCGGCGGGCGCCGTCCTGCCCGAGCGCGGGGACCTGCGCCAAGCCGTGCTCGACGGTGTGGTCGAGGCGGTGCGGGGGCGCCCGGAGAAGTCCCGCTGGGACGCGGCGTGGGCGCTCCTCGCCCGGGCACTGGAAACCGGTGCGCCGGACCTGGTGGTCGTCCCCGCGAGCACGCTCGCCGCTCTGCGCCAAGGGGACTGGGAGGTTCCGGCCGCGATCGACCGGCTCGCCGGGGCCGTGGCCCTGTCCCGGCGAGCCGACCGGGCGGCGGCCCGGTCGGGCGTACCGGTCAAGGCCGGCCGATGACACCTGTGACCCCCGCAGCGCCTGTGACCCCCGCACTGCCCGTGACCCCCGCGGCGCCGGTGGCCCTGGACCTGGACAAGCTCTACGCCGCCCGGCTGCACGCCGTACGCGTGCGGCCGTACCTGGCCACGGCGCTGTTCGCCCTGCACGTCGTGGAATCGCGCAGGGTGCCGACGATGGCCGTCGACCGCCACTGGCGGTGCTACGTCTCGCCCGGCTTCGTGAACCGCACCCCCGTGGAGGAACTCGCCGCGGTCTGGGTGCACGAGGTGTCCCACCTCCTGCGCGATCACCACGGGCGCGGGGACCGGGTCGCGCGGGAGCGCGGGCCGGCCGGCCCGGGGGAGCGGCTGCGCATGAACATCGCGGCCGACTTCGAGATCAACGACGACGCGTACGGCGACGGGCTCGTCCGGCCCGAGGGCGCTGTCCAGCCGGCGGCCGTGGGACTGCGGGAGGGGGAGCTCATGGAGGAGTACCTGATGCAGTTCGGGCTCGGGCCGCACACGCAGCACATGGCCTGGCTGGACTGCGGGAGCGGCGCCGACGGGCTGGAACGGGAGTGGGACCTCGGCGCGGACGGTGCGGACGGCCTCAGCGAGCAGGAACGCGACGCGGTCCGGTTCCGGGTGGCGCAGGGCATCACCGGTCGGCCGGGAAGCACGCCGAAGGGCTGGAAGCGCTGGGCGGAGGAGGTGTTCCACCCGCCGCAACCGTGGCGGGAGCTGCTGGGGGCGGCCGTCCGGTCGGCCACCTCCGGATCCGGCGCGGGCGACGACTACACGTACAGCCGGCCCTCGCGGCGTTCGGCCGGGGTGCCGGGCGCCGTGCTGCCGAGCCTGCGGCGCAGGCCGCCCCGCGTCAGCGTGGTCATCGACACCTCCGGCTCCGTCAGCGACGCCGAACTGGGCAGCGCGCTCCTGGAAGTCACCGCGATCTCCCGCGCGGTGGGCGGCCGCCGGGACCTGGTCACGGTGGTGCCGTGCGACGCATCCGCCCGGATCGCCCATCCGCTGTGCCGCGCCGAGGGGATCCCCCTGCTGGGCGGCGGGGGTACGGATCTGCGGACGGGCTTCGCCACGGCGCTGCGGACGACGCCCCGACCGGACGTGATCGTGGTCCTGACCGACGGGCAGACCCCCTGGCCGGACGCGCGGCCGCCGTGCCGGACGGTGGTGGGGCTGTTCCCCCGGGGCCGGTCCGACGGATCGGGGGACGAGGACAATCCCGACTACGTGCCGGACCTGCCGCCCGAATGGGCCCGTGTGGTGGACATCGGCTGAGGTCCGGACCGGCGGCTAGCGTTTGGGCCAGTACCAGAGGGGCTCGTCCAGGGGGCCCTCGCGGTCCGCCACCTCGGTCTGGCCGAAGTCCTTGAGCAGGGTGATGGTCCGCAGGTCCACGCGGTGGCGGTGAACGCCCGAGGCCAGGGCCTGTGCCAGGGGGGCGGCGTGGGTGACCACCACCGTCTGGGTGTTCCGGGCCACCGTCAGGATCAGGTCCGCGAGGGGGCCCAGCAGATCGGGGTGGAGGCTGGTCTCCGGCTCGTTGAGCACCATCAGGGCGGGCGGGCGCGGGGTCAGCAGGGCGGCCGTCCACAGCAGGTAGCGCAGCGTTCCGTCGGAGAGTTCCGCCGCGCCCAGCGGCCGCAGCAGCCCGTGCTGGTGCAGCTCCAGTTCGAAGCGGCCGTCCCGTTCCGCGACCGCCACGCTGCTGCCGGGGAAGGCCGCCTCGACGGCGGCGTCCAGCGCCGCGTGGTCGCCGGTCTCCCGGATCGTCTGGAGCGCGGCCGGCAGGTCGGAGCCGTCCGCGGCGAGAACCGGCGTACGGGTTCCGACGCGCGGGGTGCGGGCCGGCGCGTCGGCGTCCGTCCGAACGTGGTCGTAGAACCGCCAGGAGCGGATCAGCTCGCGCAGGGCCAGCAGGTCGGGGGCCAGTTGCGGGTCCGCGAGTTCGCTGAGCATGGAGTCGTACGGGCGCAGGGCGCCCTGGGTGCGGTGCCAGCCGCCGTCGGCGGTCCGGGTGCGCACGGCGGGCCCGGCGCGGTCCGAGAGCAGGGCGGCGGGGCGCAGCACCGGCCCGGCCCAGGTGGACTCCCGTTTGATCTCGGGGTCCAGACCGAAGAGCGAGTCGGGGACCGGTGCGGGGTGGCCGAAGTCCACCGCGTACCCGAACTCGTCCCCGGCGAAGCCGAGCCGCAGGCTCACCGGTTCGGAGCGCACGGTCGGCTCGACCGCGTACCGGCCCTCGCGCACCGCCCGGCCGATCTTCTCCGGCCCGGCCCACAGGGTGGAGGGCAGACCGCCCTCCCGGGCCAGCGCCGCGACGGCGCCGCCCCGCGCGGAGTCCGCCAGCAGCCGCAGGGACCGGTACAGGCTGGACTTGCCCGTGCCGTTGGCGCCCGTCACCACGGTGAGCCGGCCGAGGGGGACGACGAGTCTGCGCAGGGAGCGGTAGTTCTCCACCGCGAGCGTCGTGATCACGGGGCGGTGATCATGTGGTCGTGATCATGGGGTGGTCATGCCTCCGGGTGTTCTTCGGGGGCGAGGAAGCGGCCCATCGGCAGCACCTGGCGGCCCCAGGTGCTCGCCATGATCTGCCCGGCGAGCAGGTACGTGGCTCCGAGCGCGGCCAGCAGTCCGCTCCATCCGGTGATCCGGTTCCAGACCACCGAGCCGGTGAACCCGCTGATCGTCATGGCCACGAAAACCACCAGGACGCACGTGAACGTCGACAGCAGCACCAGGTGGATCCGCCAGCTGCCGATCCACAGCACGAACACCACGAACACCCACGGCAGCGTGAACAGCCCGCTCACGTCCCCGCGCAGCGCCGGATCGGTGGCCGGCAGCACCCACTGGAGCAGACAGGCCTTCGCCATCCAGAACAGCCCGAAGCCGCCGAAGACCGTGGCGTGCCAGGTGTCGCCGCGCTGCGCCTGGAAGAGCCCGGCCAGCAGCTGGGCGAGCCCGCCGATGAAGAACCCGACCAGCGGCAGCACGGAGTGGCCGAGCTTCTCGGGGAAGATGCCCGCGTCGATGCCGGTGGCGATGGTGGTGACGACGATGAAGCCGGTGAGTCCGAGGGCGCCCAGCTGCGCCTGCGCGCTGGGCTCCATCCGCTTGACGGAGACGGCCTGTTCGGCCGGGCCCTGGCGGTTGCGGACGTGGATGGGGTTGTTCACCGCACGGCTTCCCGCTCCGGCAGGGCGTCCGGCCCCTCGGGGAGCCCGCTGCCCACCGCGGTTCCCGCCTTGCCCCTGCGGCCCGCCGCACAGGCCATCGTGATCGCGGAGCCGAGCACCGCCCAGCCGCTCAGGACCAGCAACGACCCGGTGATGTCATTGCCCTTGAAGTACGCGATCGAGCGCGCGGCGTACGTGCCCGCGCCCGGCGGCAGCCACGGGCCGATGGCCTTCCAGAACGGCGGCAGCAGCGGGTACGGGTAGGCGCCGCCGGCACTCGGGTTGCCGAGCACCACCACCAGCAGGATCGCCAGACCGATGCCGACCACGCCCGCGAGGCCCTGGAAGGCCAGGGTGATCGCGCCGACGGCGAAGACGACGAGGGTGCCGAGCCCCCACAGGGCCCAGATGCTGCCGGGCAGTGCGCCCAGGACCGGGTCGGCGATCACCGCGCCGAGCAGCCCGGCCGCGATGGAGTACACCAGCAGGGCGCCGAGCCGGATGATGGCGCGGTGGAGGTTGGCGGGCCGGGCGCCCGCGCTGATCGCGAGGATCGCGGCGCACAGGTAGCCGCCCACGCACCAACCCACGACCAGGTAGAACGAGCTCAGGCCGCGCGCGTCGCCGGCGGCCGTCGGGGCCACGTCCACGATGCGGACGCTGCGCCCCTGGGTCTTCTCGACGACGCCGACGATCTCCTCGACGGCCTGGGACAGGGAGGCCCCGGCGCCGCTCGCGACCAGCAGTTTGTCGGTCGTACCGGCCGGGTCGATGATCAGCGCGCCGTCCACGTCCCGGTTCTTGATCTGCCGCAGCGCCGTCGCCTCGTCCTGTACGGCACGGGGGTCGAGCGGCTTGCCGGGCAGCGCGGAGAGCTGTTTCGCCGTCTGTTCGGCGATCGGCGCGGCGGGCGCGGCCACGGCGATCGGGATCTCGCTGGGCTTGGGGTGATGGAAGGCCCCGACGTACGAGGTGATGAAGGCGAGCTGGAGCGCCAGTACGCCCAGGACCAGGAGAGCGGCCCGGGTGGTGACGGCGTCCTTGATCTCGGCGAGAAAGCCGCCGGACTGCCCTTGGTCTGCGTGGGTGGGCTGGGTCATGTCTCACACGCTCGGCGTACCGGGCGCCCGGCGCAGCAGGGGAGGGCCAAATGGATGACGGCCGTCGGGGCCGGCCACCAGGACGCACGCGGATTTTTTACCGACGCGTAACTTCCCAGTTTTGCTACTCGCCCGTAATTTAGCGGCTGCAGCACCCCCTTGTGATCCGGATCACGGGATGCACCCCCACGTACTTCCCGCGCCATCCCTCGTTACTCCCCTTGAGCCGCAAGGAGATCACACGATGCTGCCCTGGAGACGCCTGCTCCGCCCGCTGGCCGTCCTCACCCTGACCGCCGCCGCGCTCGTCGCCCCCACCGGAGCGGCCCAGGCCGCCTCGGCGCCGAGCAGCGGCTGGAACAACTGGTCCTGCAAACCGTCCGACGCCCACCCCCGGCCCGTCGTCCTGGTCCACGGAACCTTCGGGAACTCCGTCGACAACTGGCTCGGCTTCGCCCCGTACCTCGTCCACCGGGGCTACTGCGTCTACTCCCTCGACTACGGGCAACTGCCCGGCGTCCCCTTCTTCAACGGGCTCGGCCCCATCGAGCAGTCCGCCGGACAGCTCGACGCCTTCGTGGACAGGGTCCTCGCCTCTACGGGGGCAGCCGAGACCGACCTCGTCGGCCACTCCCAGGGCGGCATGATGCCGCGCTACTACCTGAAGTTCCTCGGCGGCGCCGCCAAGGTCAACGCCCTGGTCGGGCTCGCCCCCGACAACCACGGGACGACCCTGCTCGGCCTCACCAAGCTCCTCCCGTACTTCCCCGGGGCCGGGGACCTGATCAGCGAGGCCACCCCGGGCCTCGCCGACCAGATCGCCGGATCGGCCTTCCAGAACAAGCTCAACGAGGGCGGGGACACCGTCCCCGGAGTCGCGTACACGGTGATCGCCACCCGGTACGACGAGGTGGTCACCCCGTACCGGAGCCAGTTCCTCAGCGGGCCGAACGTCCGCAACGTGCTGCTCCAGGACCTGTGCGCGGTGGACCTCTCGGAGCACGTGGCCATCGGGCTCACCGACCGGATCGCCTGGCACGAGGCGGCCAACGCCCTCGACCCGGCGCATGCCGAACGGACCACCTGCGCGTCGGTCTTCTCCTGACGGCTGACGGCTGACGGCTGACGCGTGACGCCTGACGCGTGACGCCTGACGCCGACGGCGGGCGGCCCCGACGGGCCGCCCGCCCAGGTCGTCAGCCCAGGTCGTCAGCGGCCGTGGCGGCCCGGGGTCGCACGGCGGCGGGCCAGCCCGAACAGCACGGCCGCGCCGACGGCCAGGATGCCGGCCCCGCCGATCGCGATCACCGGGGTGGCGCTGCTGCCGCCCGTCTCCGCGAGGCCGGTCCCGGTCTGCGAGGGGATCGGGGACGGGGCGCCGCCGCCGTTGGTCTTCGGGTCGTTGTCCCCGTGCCCGTGGTGCTCCACCGTGGACTTGTCGGCGCCTGCGGAGATCTGCTCGTCAGTGGGGGCGGAGGGGAGCTCCGAGGGGAGCTTGGACGGCTGCTGCGAGGGCACGGAACTCGGCTTCGAGCTCGGCTTCGAGCTGGGCTTGGCACTGGGCTTGCCGCCGTTGCCACCCGTGCCGCCCCCGCCGTTGTCCTTCCCGAAGACCACGTCCGAGCAGGTGTAGAAGGCCTCCGGGCTGTCCGAGCGCTGCCAGACGCTGTAGATCAGGTGCCGGCCGGTCTTGTTGGGGACGGTGCCGGAGAAGACGTAGTCGCCGTTCTGCATCCCCGGGTCGGTGACCTTCACGAAGGGCGCCGGCTCCAGGTCGGACCACTTCAGCGGCTTCGACGGGTCGTAGCCGTCCTTCGTCACGTACAGCTCGAAGGAACCCTTGTGCGGGGCGGTCCCCTTGTAGCGGAAGGTGTGCGCGCCCGCGGCCATCGGGCTCGCCGGCCAGTCGGCGCGCGCCAGGTCCAGCCCCCTGTACTTGTCGTTGCCCGCCGAGCACAGCTGTCCGTCCGGGATCAGTGCCTTGCTCTGACCGGCCGCGTTGGCGATGTTCACCGCGTTCCAGTCGTAGAACGCCTGCGCCCCGCTCGCCGCGACCGCCGCCTTGCAGGCCGCCGACTTCGGGGACTCCGGACCCTCCGCGTAGCACGCCGCCACCCGGCTGACCGGGTCCGTCATCGAACCGTGGGCGGCCGCCGGGGCGACGGCGTACGCGGCCACCGCGAGCGGGGCGAGTCCGGCTGCGATGCGGGCTGCGGTACGGCGTGCGGGCATGGTGGATCTCCTCTGGGCACGGCACAGGGCTGCGCGAGTCGTGGGTGCGCCGGAAGACCGGGGCTGTGCGGCGCCGCCCCTCACGGGTTCGCGGCGCCGCATCCGGCCCTCCCTGGCCCAGCCAAACTAACCGCCCGGAACCCGAGTTCCACCGGGTTCGAGCCCCTGGAGCCGATCCTTAGGGCGCAGTTAAGGAGCCACTAAGCGGGGCCTACAGAAAGCGCCCCGGCGGGGTCCGGGGTCAGGCCAGCAGGGCGGACAGGCCGGCCGTCGAGCGGGCCTGGGCGTCCAGGGCGTCGAGGGCCCGCACCGCCCGGGAGGCCGCCTCGGGGTCGGTGTCGGCGAGCCCGCTCTCGGCGAACTCGTCCTCGTCGAGCCGGAGCACCGTGCTCCCGTCGGCCGATACCCACAGGTCGAGGTCCAAGTCCTCGATCAGGATCACCCTGTCCGCCACCGACGCCGGGCGGGTGATGTCGCAGTACCAGCCCTTGAGGACGCCCCCGCCCGTCCGCACCTCCTTGACCGCGTACCAGCGGTCGCGCCAGAAGTGCTCGGTGAACACGTCGCCCGGCTCGAAGCGGACGAACCCGAAGTCGCGTACCCCGGGGGCCGCCCAGGGGGCCCGTACGGTGATCCGGGTGCCCGTGTCGGCCACCAGATCGGCCGGATAACGGATCTTCGTACGGCCCGCCTTGGTGAGGGTGACGGCCCATCGGTCGGTCATCGTGGTCTCTCCTGTTGTCACAGTTGCTTGGTGTAGCGGGTCTCCGTGGCGCAGACCTCGTACCCGAACCGGGCGTTGACGGCGAGCATCGGAGCATTGCCGGTGTCGTTGCCGGTGAACGCCTCGGTGCAGCCGGCCGCGCGGGCCCGCAGCAGCGAGTCGGTCTTGGCCAGTCGGGCCAGTCCCCGGCCGCGGAACGGGCGCAGGGTGGCGGTCATGGCGGAGGAGTACCGCCCGGCCCCGTCGGTGTGGGCGGCGGTGAAGCCCGCCACCCGGCCGTCCACCAGGACCACGGTGGTGAGCTCCCGGTCGAGGTACGGGTGCTCCCAGGTGTTCCGCAGCCAATCCTCGTAGTCGTCGAACTCCACCGGAACATCGCCCGGTTCGTCCAGGGTCGCCGCCGCGTCGGCCTCGAAGAGCGGGCGCGGATCGGCGGCGAAGGCCGAGCCGGCGCGCAGCTCCACCCCGTCCGGCAGCTTCCCGGGCAGCGCCGGCAGGCCGGCCGCGGCGAGGTCGAGCCGCAGGAAGTGCGCGGAGCGGGAGGGCCGGTACCCGTGGCGCTCGGCGAAGGCACGGTGCGCCGGCTCGTCGAGCACCCAGGCGAACGATGCCCGTGCGTGCTCGGCCCGGAGATGCTCCTCGGCCGCGTCGAGCAGTGCGCTTCCGGCGCCCAGGCCGCGGTGGGCGGGGTCCACGTAGGCGTTGACGAAGCCCTGTCCGGGCTCGGGGCTCTCGTGGGCGATGCCGACCTGGGCGGTGCCGATGACCAGGCCGTCGGCGTTCTCGGCGACGAGGAGGCGGTAGCGCTTGTCGGGGTGGGCCGATGCGAGCTCGTGGGCCACTCCGCGGGCCGTGCCGATCATGAAGGGGAGGGCGGCGCGGCGGACCCGTACGACGGACTCGGCGTCGCGCGGGTCGGTGGGGCGCACATCGCGAATGGTGGTGATCACCTGTGTGACGGTAGGGCGGCGGGACGCCCCGCGCCTGCGAATTTCCCGGCGGATGGGGGACAATCGGCCGCGTGACCTCGACTTCTCCGCACCTGAAGATCCGCATCGACGGCGCGGCGGGCGCCGCCGCCCCGTACGAGCAACTGCGCTCCCAGATCGCCGCCGGGGCGCGGGCGGGCCGGCTGCCCGCCGGGTTCAAACTGCCGACGGTCCGCGGGCTCGCGGAGGACCTGGGGCTGGCGGCGAACACGGTCGCGAAGGCGTACCGGGCGCTGGAGTCGGACGGCGTGATCGAGACGCGCGGCCGGGCGGGCAGCTTCGTGGCGGCGTCCGGTGACGGTCCCGCCCGGGAGGCGGCCACCGCCGCGCAGGCCTACGCGGAGCGGGCGCGCCGGCTGGGCCTGACCTTCGACGAGGCGACCGCGGCGGTGCTGGACGCGCTGCGCGCGCGGTACGCGGACTGACACGCGGGAGCGCTCTGCACGGCCGGGCCCGCTCTGTCCGGCCGGGCCCGCTCTGTCCGAACGGCCCGCTCTGCATGCCCTGCACCGCCGGGCGGCGCCCCTGCCCGACGGTGACCCGCCGGTCAGTCCTTGCGCGGGAACAGCCGGGCCTGGAGGTGGTGCTGCATGGGCTGCCCCACCGCGGCCATCTCCTGCACGATCGTCAGCCCGCCCTCCTGGAGCGCGTACCGGCGCCGCATGCCGGTGACCTCCTTGGCCCGCGGGGTCAGCCCCACCGTGTCGGTGGCCATCTCGATCTCCGTACCGGAGACCCGGCCGACGTACGTCTCGACGATGCCCGTCGGGTGGGCGAGCGTGACCTCGACCGAAGCGTCCGGGAGGATGCGCCACCATCCGGTCTCCCGGCCGGCGGGGCGCACGGCGGTGCCGGAGTCGTCGATCAGCCACGCGCGGGACTCGTAGACGAGGAAGGGCCGGCCGTCGTGGCTGAAGGTGATCTCCTGCTCGTACCGGAACCCGTGCTCCAGGGTCGGGTACTCGCCGCTGCCCCGGCCGTGCCAGCGTCCGATGAGGCCGAGCACCGGCTGGAGCTGCGGGTGCGGCTCGGGGCCCTCGCCGAGGACGTGGCTGTCGGGGAAGGGATTCTCCTGCGCCGGTTCGAGCACGGTGCGTTCTCCTGTTCGTGGGTCCCCCGGAGGTGCGGACGGCCGGTGGGGGCCTTCGGCCGCGCCCCCATTGTCCTCGCCGTGCGCGCCGGACCCGTGCGCGCCCCGCGCGGGGGGACCCGTGGGCCGGGCCGCCGCGCTTGCGCGGGCCGCACGTGGGCATACCGCACTCGCGCGGGCCGCACTCGCCCGTGCCGCACTCGCGCGGGCCGCACTCGCGCGGGCCGCACCTACAAGTACAGCCCGGCGTCCGTGTCGTGGCCCTGCGGCGGCAACAGGGCGGCGGGGCCCGACGCGCCGCGGCGCAGGGCGTAGAGCTCCGCCAGCGTCGCGCCCTCGCGGGAGATGCCCTCGTCGGTGCCGAGCCAGTCCACCGACTCGCGGTGCGTCAGCCGGCCGATCTCGATGCGGGCGAGGCACCGCCCCGGTCGGACCACCGCCGGGTGGAGCCGCTCCAGGTCCTCGTTGGTCGTGACGCCCACCAGGACGTTGCGGCCCTGGCCGAGGAGGCCGTCCGTGAGGTTCAGCAGCCGTGACAGCGCCTGCCCGGCGGTGTGCCGGGCCTCGCCGCGGATCAACTCGTCGCAGTCCTCCAGCAGCAGCAGCCGCCAGCGGCTCTTCGCCGTGCCCTCGTCCTCGCCGATCGCGATGTCCATCAGGTAGCCGATGTCGTTGAACAGCCGCTCCGGGTCCAGTACGCAGTCCACCTGGCACCAGTCCCGCCAGGACCGGGCGAGCGTGCGCAGGGCGGAGGTCTTCCCGGTGCCCGGAGGGCCGTGCAGCAGGAGCAGCCGGCCGGCGATGTCGTCGGGGGTGACCTTCATCAGCCGGTCCATCGCCCCGGCCACCGGAGCCGTGTAGTTGGGCCGTACCTCTTCCCAGGTGCCGGCCGCGATCTGCCGGGTCGTCCGGTACGGGCCGCGGCGCGGGGAGACGTACCAGAAGCCCATCGCGACGTTCTCGGGCTGGGGTTCGGGCTCGTCCTGCGCGCCCTCGGTGGCCTCGCCGAGCATACCGGCGGCGAGTTCCTCGCTGACCGCCGTCACCGTGACGTCCGCACCCCGGCTCCAGCGGGAGACGAGCACGGTCCAGCCCTCGCCCTCCGCGAGCGTCGCGCTGCGGTCGCTGTCGCGGGCGGAGCGCAACACCGTGGCCCCGGACGGCAGCAGGGTCGCGCCCGGCTTGACCCGGTCGATCGACACGCTGTGCGAGTGGGGCTGCTCGCCGGACGCGAAGCGGCCGAGGAACAGCGCGTCGACGACGTCCGACGGGGAGTCGCTGTCGTCGACGTTGAGCCGGATCGGCAGCGCGTCCTGAGGGTTGGCTGGCATGGCGCCCATGATCCGGCACGAACTGGCCTCATGCACCCGTGTTTCGCCGGATCGGGTGGCGGGATTCCCTCTTCAAACGCCGTGCGGGTGAAGATTCGCGCCGCATGTCCGCCCCGAACATTCTTGGCATGAACACTTCCAGCCGACCTCGGTTCCTTGTACCACGGACTCAGGAGTAACTCCGGAGTAACCCCCCACGAGGAGCCGCACACATGAGCATGAAAATGCCTCGTTTCGCCGCCTTGGCCTCTGCCCTGTTACTCGCCGCGGGCGCAGCCCTGTTCGGAGCCGGTCAGGCAACCGCCGCCGCCGACTTCGGCTACGTCGCCCTCGGCGACTCCTACTCCTCCGGCGTCGGCGCCGGCAACTACGACAGCGCCAGCGGGAACTGCAAGCGCACCACCCGCGCCTACCCGGCCCTCTGGGCCGCCGCACACGCCCCCCAGACCTTCTCCTTCGCCGCCTGCTCGGGCGCTCGTACGGGTGACGTGATGAGCAGTCAGCTCACACCGCTGAACGCCGGCACCGACCTCGTCAGCATCACCATCGGCGGCAACGACGCAGGATTCTCCGACGTCATGACCACCTGTGTGCTCCAGTCCGAAGCCACGTGCGTCAGCCGGGTCAACCAGGCCAAGGCGTACGTCGACTCCACCCTCCCCGGCCAGCTCGACCAGGTCTACAACGCGATCCACAGCCGATCCCCGGGCGCCCGCGTGGTCGTCCTCGGCTATCCCCGCTTCTACAAGCTGAACGGCACTTGCGTGGCCGGGCTGTCGGAGGGCGAGCGCACGGCCATCAACGGCGCCTCCGACTACCTCAACGCCGCCATCGCCAAGCGCGCCGCCAACCACGGCTTCGCCTTCGCCTCGGTGGCCGGCGCCTTCACCGGGCACGAGATCTGCTCCGGCAGCGAGTGGCTGCACAGCCTCAACTGGCTGAACATCGGCGAGTCCTACCACCCGACCGCCGCCGGACAGTCCGGCGGCTACCTGCCCGTCTTCACCAGCGCGGCCTGACACGTGACGGCCTGGCGCGTCATGGACCGACGCGTCACGGACCTACGCGTCACGGACTGGCCGTCGGACCCGGGTTCGGTGACGGGGAAGCGGTAGGTCCGGACGTGCTCGGGGAGGAGGCCCCGCCCGTCGGGGTCTCCTCCTCGCACGTCACCGAGAACTCCAGCCAGGCCGAAGCCGCCTCCGACGGCGCCCGGACCTCCAGTCGCACCGCGTCCTCGAAGGTCGTGTCCGGGTGGTGGGTCAGCTCCGTGTGCTCCAGCCGTACGCTTCCCGGCCCGCCCGCCGGGTACGCGAGGGTCCGCCAGCCGGGGCCCGAGGTCTGCCCGCTGCGCGTCGCCCACCGGTACTCCACCATCGCCGGTGTCCGGTCCACCGCCACGGTGGCGGTGAAGGCGGGCGCCTCGGCGGCGGGTGCCGGGCACTCGCCGCGATAGGCGTCCCGGAGGGCCTGGACGGCGGACAGGGTGATGCCCGGCGGCGGCGTCGCCGAAGGGGAGGGAGAGGGGGAGACGGAGGGCGAGGGGGACGCGCTCGGCGAGGGAGTCGGGGAAGGCGAAGCGCTCTGCGTGACGGTCGGGGCGGTCGTTGCCCCGTCATCGCCGTCCCCGCCCGTGTTGCGGTCCTTGAACAGCAGCCATCCCAGCAGGAGCACCACCGCGAGCAGCACCACGATGCCGCCGCCCAGCACCAGCCCGGCCCCGTTCCCGCCGGTCTCCGGGGGAAGCGTCCGCGCCGACCGGGTGTCGGGAGCGGGCGGCAGCGGCGGGGTGGGGTGGCCGTACCGGTGCTGCATCACGGAGGTCGGGTCGTCCGCCCCGAACCCCGCGCCCGTCGTCGGAGCCGTCGCGGGGCCCGACACCGGCCCGCCGGAGGCGCGTACGGTCCCTCCCGCGCCGACGATGCGCAGCATCCGGGCCGCCTCGGCCGCGGACAGCCGCTCCTCGGGATCCTTGACCAGCAGCCCCTCCAGGACGGGCGTCAACGGCCCGGCCCGCCGCGGGGCCGGGAACTCCTCGTCCACGACCGCCCGCAGGGTGGCCACCGGGGACTCCCCGCGGAAGGGCGGGACCCCCTCCACGGCCAGGTACAACATCACCCCGAGCGCCCACAGGTCCGACGCGGGACCCGGCTCGCGCCCCAACGCCCGCTCGGGCGGCAGGAATTCGGGGGACCCGACCACCTCGCCCGTCATGGTGATGGCGCTGGAGCCCTCCAGGCTCGCGATCCCGAAGTCGCCGAGCACCACCCGGCCGTCGTTGGCGATCAGCACGTTGCCCGGTTTGACGTCCCGGTGCAGCACCCCCGCCTCGTGCGCGGAGCGCAGCGCGGCCAGTACCTGTTCGCCGATGTGCGCGGTCCGCTGCGGGGTGAGCGGCCCGTCGCCCTCCAGGACTTCCGCGAGCGAGAGTCCCCGTACGATCTCCATCACGATCCAGGGCCGGCCGTCCTCGGTGGCCACGTCGTAGACGGTGACCACGCCCCGGTGCGAGACGCGGGCCGCGGCCCAGGCCTCCCGCTCCAGACGCCGGTACATCCGGGCCACCTCGGCCTCGTCCATCCCGGCCGGGGCTCGCACTTCCTTGACGGCGACCTCGCGGCCCAGGACCTCGTCCCGGGCCCGCCACACCATGCCCATCCCGCCGCTGCCGAGCGGGCCCAGCAGGCGGTAGCGTCCGGCGATGACACGATCGCCGGCGCCGTCCCCGTTCGACGTGGACTCAGTCACCGAAAGCCTCATTCACGCGCGCCCCCAAGAGCGTTACCGGACGATCACTCCAAGTTAGCGCAGAGCGTGCGCCGTGACTCCGGTCGCGACAGGAGTCACGCAGTCGGCGCCGATGTGGTTCCAGGCCACCCGAACCCCGCCGGATTTCGCGGAGAGTGACGATCGACTCCGCTGAGTAATCGTCAACTCCCGCTCGCCACACGGGCAATTCACACCACCGGGATACCCGTGCACGACGTGGGGACGATAGGGTTACCCTGCCCGGTGGGCCGGGTGCCCTCATACGGGTGGGGAGAGACATGGAACAGATAGCAATGCGCAGCAGGCCGCCTCGCGTGCCTGCCATCACATGCGGCAGTGGTGCGACCAGTTCGCGCCTCGACCGTCACCTCGCCGTGCTGGGCGGTCCCGCCGTCCCGCACCGCGAGACCGCCGAGGCGACGCTGCTCATGCGCGAGCTCACCTCGCGCGACCACACGCACCGGCTGCGGAGTCGGAGCGCGCGCGTATCGCTCTTCGCGCCGCTGCGGAGGCTCCGGCGCACCCTCTTCGGCAGCCGCCGTTCGTAACCGTCCGGTACAGGGGCGTTCCCGCCCCCGCAGCGCCGCCGCTTCGTCCCCGGCCTGATCGACCCTGCCCAGTCAGCGAACCACGCCGTCCCGGCGCAATGCCGCGATCTGTTCGCCCGTCATCCCCAGGGCGTGCAGTAGGGCTTCGGTGTGTTCGCCGAGCGCGGGCACCGCACCCATGTGCGGTGCCGCGCCGCCGGGCAGCCCGATCGGCGGCAGCAGGGCCCGCAGCGGGCCCGCGGGCGAGCCCACCTCCCGCCAGCGGTCCCGGGCCTCCAGCTGCGGGTGCGCGGCGAGCTGTGCCACCGAGTTCAGCCGTGCGCAGGCGATGCCCGCGGCCTCCAGTCGATCGATCGCCGCGTCCGCGCCGAGCCGGCCCAGCGCTTCGGCGACCACCGCGTCGGTCTTCTCCCGGTTCGCGGTGCGCGCGGAGTTCGTCGCGAACCCCGGATCATCGGCCAACTCCGGCCGCTCCAACAGCTGTTCGGCCAGCCGCCGCCATTCCCGGTCGTTCTGCACCGACAGCAGCACCCGGTCCCCGTCCGCCGTCGGGTAGGCGTCGTAGGGCGCGATCACGGCGTGCGCGAGGCCCGTCCGCACCGGCTGTTCCCCGCCGTGCATGGTGTGGTGCAGCGGATGCCCCATCCACTCGGCGAGCGCGTCGAGCATCGACACCTCCACCCTGCCGCCGCGCCCGGTGGTCCCACGGCGCAGCAGGGCGGCGAGCACGCCCGAGAAGGCGTACATGGCGGCCGCGATGTCCGCCGCCGGGATGCCCGCCTTGACCGGCTGCTCCGGGGTGCCGGTCACCGAGACCAGGCCGGCCTCGCACTGGACGAGCATGTCGTAGGCGCGCTTGTGGGCGTACGGGCCTTCGGGTCCGTAACCGGAGACGTCCACGGCGACCAGCCGGGGGTAACGGGCGCACAGCGCGGCCGAGTCGAGCCCGAGCCGGGCGGCGGCCCCCTGGGCGAGGTTCTGCACGAACACGTCGGCCCCGTCGAGCAGCCGGTGCAGGACCTCCCGGCCGCGCGGGTCCTTGAGGTCGAGCGCGATCGATTCCTTCCCCCGGTTGGCCCACACGAAATGCGAGGCGAGACCGTGCGCGGCGGTGTCGTAGCCGCGCGCGAAGTCCCCGCCGTCGGGCCGCTCGACCTTGATCACCCGGGCGCCGAGGTCGGCGAGCTGGCGGGTGGCGAAGGGTGCGGAGACGGCCTGCTCGACGGAGACGACGGTGATGCCGTCGAGGGGGAGGGGCTCGGGGAGGGAATCGGTAGCCATGGCCCCTGCCTACCGGGTCGGGCCCGGTCTGTCACCCCTGGCCGCGTGCGAACCGGCGCGTGGCGGCGGGTACGAACAGCGCCAGCAGGACCAGCGACCACAGCAGCGCCCCGGCTACCGGGTGTGCGACGGGCCAGGCGGCGCCCGCGGCGGCCTCACCGCCCGCGTTCCCGCAGAGCCGGCGCACTGCCGTCGCGACCGCGCTGATCGGGTTCCACTCGGCGGCCGTGCGCAGCCACCCCGGCAGCCCGGCCGTCGGCAGGTACGCGCTGGAGAGCAGCGGCAGGATGAAGGTGGCGCCCCCGAGCTGCCCCGCCGCCTCCTCGTTCTTGCTCAGCAGGCCGAGGTACGTCCCCACCCACGCGGTGGCGAAGCGGAACAGCAGCAGGATGCCGAAGGCCCCGAGTGCCCCCGGGAGTCCGTTCTCCGCCCGCCAGCCCATGGCCAGCCCCACCAGGATCAGCGGCACCATCGAGACGCCCGTCGTCAGCAGATCCGCGGCCGTCTGCCCGAGCGGCACCCCGCTCCGGCTCATCGGCAGGGTCCGGAATCGGTCCGTCACCCCGCGGTGCGCGTCCTGCGCGGCCGTGAACATGCCGGCCATCAGGCCGTTCGCGGCCGTGGCGGCGAGCAGCCCCGGGACCAGGAACTGCCGGTACTCGGAACCGGGCATGGCGAGCGCGCTGCCGAAGACGTAGCCGAAGAACAGCAGCATGGTGACCGGCATGGTCTGCGTGAGGATCAGCAGGCCCGGGGCGTGCCGGGCCTTCTGCAGCTGGCGGGTGAAGACGGCGCCGCCGTCGGACAGCAGGGTGCTCATGCGGCGTTCTCCTTGGGTTCGGTGGCGGGACGGGCTCCGGTGAGGCGCAGGAACACCTCGTCGAGGCTGGGCGGGCGCAGGCTCGCGTCGGTGACGGCGATGCCGGCCGCGTCGAGCGCCCGGACGATCTGCGGCAGCGTGAGCCCGGGGTCGAGGACGGTCGCGCCGACGGTGAGGCGCTCCCGGTCCAGGGCGGGCAGGCCCCCCGTCAGGTGGTCGAGTACGGAGGCCGCATGCGCGAGGGCCTCGGGCCCGGCGACGGAGACCTCGGCGTAGGCGCCGATCAGGGCCTTGAGTTCGGCAGGGGTGCCGGTGGCGGCTGCCCGGCCGTGGTCCACGACCACGATGTCGTCGGCGATCCGGTCGGCCTCCTCCAGGTACTGGGTGGTGAGCAGCACGGTGGTCCCCTCGCGCGCGAGGTCGCGTACGGTCCTCCAGATCTGTTCGCGGGCCGCCGGGTCGAGGCCGGTCGTGGGCTCGTCGAGGAACAGCACGCGGGGCCGGGTGACCAGTCCGGCGGCCAGGTCGAGGCGCCGGCGCATCCCGCCGGACCAGGTGCCCGCCACCCGGTCGGCGGCCTCGGTGAGGCCGAAGCCCTCCAGTAGCTCGTCGGCGCGGTCCCGGACGGCTCGGCCGCGCAGTCCGGCGAGGCGGGCGAAGAGCCGGAGGTTCTCGGCTCCGGTCAAGTCACCGTCGACCGAGGCGAATTGGCCGGTGGCCCCGATGGCGCGACGAACGGCGTTCGGGTCCCGGGCCACGTCGTGGCCCGCGACCAGGGCGCGGCCGGCCGTGGGTGTGGTGAGGGTGCTGAGGATCCGGACGGCGGTGGTCTTGCCCGCGCCGTTGGGGCCGAGGAGGCCGCACACCGTGCCCGGCGGGACGGCGAGGTCGAGGCCGCGCAGCGCGTGGACCTTGCTGTAGCTCTTCTCCAGACCCTCACTAAGTACAGCGTACGTAGTAGTCATGCTTCGCACCCTACATGACTACGTACGCCGTACGTAACTACGATGGTGGGGATGGACGAGGTGATGAGCGATGACACCCAGCGGCCGCTCCGCTGAACCCGAAGTGATCTGGGCCCGCCCGCCGCGGGCCGGCCGTGGCCCCCGGCCCGCCCACAGCCGCGACTCGATCGCCGCCGAGGCGGTGCGGATCGCCGACGAGGAGGGGATCGACGCCGTCTCGATGCGGCGGGTGGCGGCCGGTATCGGCGCCGGGACCATGTCCCTCTACAACTATGTGCCGCGCAAGGAGGACCTGTACGAGCTGATGGTCGACGCGGTCAGCGGTGAGTACGACCTCGCGCCGCCGGCCGGCGACTGGCGGGCCGACCAGCTCGCGCTGGCCCGCCAGACCCGGGCCATCATGCACCGGCACCCCTGGCTGCCCCGGCTGCTGAGCCCGGTCCACGGATTCGGCCCGAACGCCCTGCGGTACCTGGAGCACAGCCTGGCCTGCCTGGCCCCGCTGGACGCTCCGGGCGGCGAGAAGCTCGAACTGATCGCGGCGGTCAACGGCACGGTCGCCACCTTCGTGGCGAGCGAGCTGGCGCTGGCCGAGCGGGCCCGCCAACTCCCCTGGAGCGAGGCCCAAGAACAGGCCGTACGGGCGGCCTGGCTCGGCTCCCGGCTGGTGACGGGGGAGTACCCGCTCCTGGCGGGCATCCTGGCGACCGCCCCGGGCGTCCCGGGCGAACTGGCCGATCCGGCCGCGGTGTTCGACCGCTCGGTATCGCGCCTCCTGGGAGCCTGGGGAGCCTGACCGTCGGGGCTTTTCAGCCGTCCGGTGCTTGAGGACCGGGGTCTGGGGGCGGAGCCCCAGGGGGGTCCGGGCGCAGCCCGGGGAACGGAGGAAGGGCGGGTAGGGGACTCCGCCCCGCAGGGCCGACCCAGCCGCACCGCCCCGCCCGCGCCCGCCCCTGGGCGGCCCGCCACCGGGGACGGGACCCCGCTAAGGGAAGCCGCCCGCCCCGGGGCCCCCGCGCCTCAGAGCAGCGCGAACTGCCCGCCCGGCCCCTCCTCCTGGTGATCCAGGACCGAGGCCGGCCGCCGGGCCCGGTCCGGAGGCGGCAGCACCCCGCCCGCACGCAGCTCGGCGGCGGTCAGCGCCGGTCCCACCTCGAACTCCGCCCGCTCCGGCTCCAGTTCGGCCAGCAGTGCCAGGGTCGTCACCAGGGCCAGCAGCTCCGAGGTCCAGCCCTGCGGCCACTCGGCCGGACCCACCGCGTCCAGCCCCTCGGCCTCCGGGTCCCGATGCGCGAGCCGGGCGGCGAACCAGGACTCCAGCACGCGGACGCCCTGGACCTCGTACTCCCACGCCCCGGCCGGTACGGGCGACACGGTGCCGCCGCCCGAGCCGCCCCCCACCGTCAGGGTCTCGCTCTCCGGGTCGTACGAGAGCTCGCGCGGCCACGCCGGCAGTGCCGAGCGGACGTAGGGCCGGCGCCCGCCGGGCAGCCGGGGCGCCTCGCCGCCGCGGGCCCCGCGCAGCCGGACGGAGAGCAGCCGGTGGCCCAGCTCCAGCCCGGCCCGCCAGTGCGCGGCATCGGCGGTGAGGGGGACCTCGTACCCCCGGGGGCCGGGGCGGCCCGCGGCGAGGATCCAGCAGAGCACGTCCTCGGGAGTGACCCAGGTCCCGTACCGCTCGCCGAGCAGGTGCTGCAGCCCGGGGGCGAGATTGGGCTCGGCGCCGCCCGGGCGGCGGTGCAGCGGCCGGATCCGGCCGAGCCGGCCGGCCGGGAGGTGCGCGGTGACCTGCAGCGCCGCCGGCTGCGTCGGCTCCACGACGAACAGCTGGTGCTCGTCCAGCACCCGCCACAGCTCCGGGCGGGCCAGGTCGATGAGCCGCTGGTCCGGCAGCAGCCACTGCTCGTCGAAGGGCTCGCGCAGGATCCGTACGGGGTCGGGGCGGGGCCCGGGCGTGTCCGCGAAGCGGGCCGTGGAACCGGCGCGCTGACCCGGCAGTGCCGCCGCCCCGGCGCCCGGTGTCCGTGCCCGGGTCGGGCGGAACAACCGCTCCCGCTCGGGGCCCTCGGCGGCGGCCAGGGCGGCCCACCGGGCACGCAGGGTCGCCGGATCGGGGGCCGCGACCCAGGCCCGGCCCAGGCGCAGGGAGCCCACGGCCCAGGGCATCAGATCGTCCAGCAGCGGGTCCCGCGGGGATGCGTCAGCGCTCACCCGGCCGATGGTAGCGACGCCACCCGGTGACCGGGCCGCGTCCAGGCCGGAGAGTTAGGCTCCCTATGTAGGGATCTGCCCGGATCCGGACGGAGCCGGGCCGACCGGACGACCCGGGAGGCGGACATGAGTCAGTACGACGAGTACTCGACCCCGTCGCAGGCCGAGGGGGAGCGGCTCGACGAGGACCTGGACGAGAAGCAGAAGAAGCTTCGCCACGTCCAGACGCAGCGGACCACGCCGTCCCAGGCGGAGGGCGAGCGCGGAACGGAGGACGACCAGAAGTAGTCCCCGAACGACGCGGGCGTCCGCGCGCAGAGCGGGACGGTGCCCGTCGGTGGCGCTGCCCGTCAGTGGCGCTGCCCGTCAGTGTGCGTCGACGGTCACGGTGAAGGAGAACCGGTCCCCGCGGTACCGGATCCGCGCCACGTCGACCACCCGGCCGGAAGCGTCGTAGGTGACGCCCGTGTAGTGCAGGATCGGGCTCAGCAACGGCACTTGGAGCAGCTCGGCCGTGAGGGGGTCGGCGAGCCGCGCCTCCACGGTGTCGGTGATCCGGCTGATGTCCACCTTCACGATGTCCCGCAGCACCTTCGTCATCGGCCAACGCTCCAGATCCGCCAGGTCGATGGCGTCGGCGAGCTCCGGGCGCACCGCGTTCTCCGCCCAGTTGGTCGGCTCGCCGCTCTCGCTGTCGTGCCGGAGCCTGCGGTACGTGACCACCTCGGCGGTGTCCGGGAAGTGCTCCAGCAGCTCCCCGGACACCGCCGTCCGCTCGTGCCCGAGGATCGTCGTACGGTCGCCCGACTGCTGCGCCACGATCGCGTCGACCGAGCCGAGCAGCTGGACCGGGGCCCCGCGCAGCGCCGCCGGCTCGATGAAGGTCCCGCGCCGCCGGTGGCGGCTGATGAGACCCTCGGTCTCCAGTTCCTTGAGCGCCTGCCGCATGGTCAGCACGCTCACCCCGTAGTGCTCGGCGAGCTGCTCCTCGGTGGGCAGGCGCAGCGAGGCGTCCGCGGTGCGCCCGAGTATCGAGGCGCGCAGCGACTGGGAGACCTGGTACCAGAGCGGCAGCTTCCGGTTCAGTACCAGCGAGTCGGGGGCGAAGGCGGTCACGGGTGGTTCTCCGTAGGACGGTGTGGGCGCGGCGGCGGCGCCGCGCGGCATGCTCGTGATGTTAGGCGCGGAAGTGGCGCTCGAGCCCCTGCCAGACGTCGTCGTATCCGCCCTGGAGATGGTCCGCGCCGGCCGCCTGGGCGGTGGCGGTGATCGGCCAGCGGGTCTCGAACATGAAGGCCAGGCCGTCGTCGATCTTCTGCGGCTTCAGCTCGGCGGCGCTCGCCCGGTCGAAGGTCTCCCGGTCGGGACCGTGCGCGGACATCATGTTGTGGAGCGAGCCGCCGCCGGGCACGAAGCCCTCCGCCTTGGCGTCGTAGGCGCCGTCGATGAGCCCCATGTACTCGCTCATCACGTTGCGGTGGAAGTACGGCGGGCGGAAGGTGTCCTCGCCGACCAGCCAGCGCGGCGCGAAGACCACGAAGTCCACGCCCGCCAGGCCCGCCGTGTCGGAGGGCGAGGTCAGGACCGTGAAGATTGACGGGTCGGGGTGGTCGTAGCTGATGGAGCCCAGGACGTTGAAGCTGCGCAGGTCGTAGACGTACGGGACGTGCGTGCCGTGCCAGGCGACCACGTCGAGCGGGGAGTGGTCGTAGGTGGCCGTCCAGAGGTTGCCGCAGAACTTGTTCACCACCTCGGTCGGCCGCTCGGCGTCCTCGTACGAGGCCACCGGCGCACGGAAATCGCGGGCGGCGGCGAGCCCGTTGGCGCCGATGGGGCCCAGGTCGGGGAGCTCGAAGGGGCGGCCGTAGTTCTCGCAGACGTACCCGCGGGCGGTCTCGTCCTGGAGCTCCACGCGGAAGCGGACCCCGCGCGGGACGAGCGCCATCTCGCCGGGTCGGGCGCTCAGCAGGCCGAACTCGGTGTGCAGGAGCAGGCCGCCGCGCTCGGGGACGATCAGCAGCTCGCCGTCGGAGTCGCTGAACACCCGGTCGGTCATGGAGGTGTTCGCGGAGTAGAGGTGGATGGCCATCCCGGAGCGCTGGGTGGCGTCGCCGTTGCCCCCGAGGGTCCACAGGCCCGCCAGGAAATCCGTACCGGGGGCCGGGTCCGGCAGCGGGTTCCAGCGGAGCCGGTTCGGGTCGGCCGGGGCCTCCGTGAAGGGCGCGGTGCGCAGGGCGCCGTTGTCGGTCCGGGTGAAGGGCGGGTGCGCGGCCGAGGGGCGGATCCGGTAGAGCCAGGAGCGGCGGTTGTGCGAACGCGGCTCGGTGAACGCGCTGCCGCTGAGCTGCTCCGCGTAGAGGCCGAGGGGGGAGCGCTGGGGCGAGTTGCGCCCGATCGGCAGTGCGCCGGGCACGGCCTCCGAGCTGTGCTCATTGCCGAAGCCGGTGAGGTACTCCAGCCCCTCCGCCGTCTTCCTGGCCTGCTCGCTGCCGCCGCTCATTGCACGCTCCCGGTCTGCCGAAGGAATCCTATGCCTGACAGTAGGATTCCTGGGCTTCTGCGTCAACGGGGGATTCCGATCGGTCGGCCGATAGTCGGGCGATAGCGGCCGATCGTCGGGCGCGGAGCGGGCCCCGGGTCACGACTTGGCTCGTCGGGGTCCTATTCCTGCGCGAGGGGATCCGAAAAGGTGAACATTCCTCTACTCTCACGCGCATGTCGTGGACCCGCAGGTTTCCTGCCGTGCCGGCGGTGCTCCTCGCCGCCCTCCTAGCGCTTCTGTCACTCCTCGTCGCCGCGCCCGTCGCGAGCGCGCACGAGGAGCGCCCCGTCGAGCTCCCCGACGGCACCGGCTCGGTCCCCGCCTACCGCACGGGCGAGCCGGACCTGATCGTCTGCAAGACCGACCGGCCCGCCTTCGAACGCCGGATATCCGCCTTCCCCGACGCCCTCGAGCAACGCAACCTCGTCCTCTACGAACGCTGCGAGAAGAACGGATTCCGCGACCTCCAGGCGGCGGTCGACGCCGTGGACCGCCCGGGCATGAACATCGCGATCCTCCCCGGGCTCTACGAGGAGGAGCCCTCGCTCTCCGAGCCGGCCGGGGAGTGTGCCTCGCTCAAGGCGCCCAACTCCTCGCTCGGATACCAGATCCTGACGTACGAGCAGCAGGTGGCCTGCCGCCACAACCAGAACCTCGTCGCCATCCTCGGCAAGACCGACCTCCAGATCGAAGGCACGGGAGCCTCCCGCCAGGACGTGGTCATCGACGCCAAGTACCGCAAGCTGAACGCGATCCGCGCGGACAAGTCCAACGGCATCTACTTCCGCAACTTCACCGCCCAGCGCACCACCTTCAACTCGCTGTACGTCCTCGCGGGCGACGGCTTCGTCATCGACGACGTGCTGACCCGCTGGAACGACGAGTACGGCTTCCTGACCTTCGCCAGTGACCACGGGCTGTACAAGAACTGCGAGTCCTACGGCAACGGCGACTCCGGCATCTACCCCGGCAGCGCATCCGACATCAACGACGGCCGCGGCTACGACGTCCCCCGCTACTCCATCGAGATCACCGGCTGCCGCAGCCACCACAACATGGTCGGCTACTCCGGCACCGCGGGCGACTCGGTGTACGTGCACGACAACGAGTTCGACCAGAACATGGGCGGGGCCTCGATGGACAGCGCCTTCCCCGGCCACCCCGGACTCCCGCAGAACCACGCCCGCTTCGAACGCAACCTGATCCACGACAACAACGCCGACTACTACCACTACGTCGCGGACGGCACCTGCGCCAAACCGCCCGCCGAGCGAGGCTACGAGCAGGGGGTCGTCTGCCCGCAGATCTCCATGCCCCCCGGCACCGGCATCATCACCGCCGGCGGCAACTGGAACCTCTACGAGAACAACTGGGTGTACGGGCACCAGCGCGCGGGCTTCTTCCTCTCGGCCGTGCCCGCCTTCATCCGCGGCGAGGAGGAGCTGTCCAAGCAGACCGACACCTCGCACCACAACCGCTACGCCGGCAACATCCTGGGCAAGGACAAGTCCGGCGCCTCCCGCCCCAACGGCATGGACGTGTGGTGGGACGGCCAGGGTCGGGGCAACTGCTGGCAGCAGGGCCCGGACGGCTCCACCCCGGGCACGCTCCCGCAGTGCGGTGAGCGCCGCGGCGCGGTCTCCGGCGGCTCGGCCCGGCTCGCCGGCGAACCGGTGAAACTGGCCCAGCTCCTGGTCTGCGCCGACTACAGCGTCCAGGCGCGCAAGCTTCCGGCCGGCTGCGACTGGTACGGATCCCGGGGCCTCCAGCGGGTGGAGACCCAGCTCGCCCTCGCCGTCGCGGCGGTGCTCCTCCTCGTCGGCGGCCTCCTGTGGTGGCGCCGCCTGCGCGCCTCACGCCCGGCCGGGGTGGCCGCGCTGCTCGGCCTCGCGGGCCTGGCCCTGGACGTGGCCGGCTCCACGATGGGCCTGGTCGGCACCTTCGTCCCGGCGCTGGCCCTGCTCTGCCTCGGCCTGTGGTGGACCGGCACCGGCCTCGCCCTGCGCCCCACCCGGCCCTGGCTGGCCCGCCTGACCCTGCTGCTGGGTGCGCTCACCCTCCTCGACGCCTTCGACAAGGCCGTCCTGATGATCCCCTGGATCCCGCTCGGCCCCGCCTGGATCCGGTCCCTCGTCGCGGTGGTCTGGATCCTCTGGGCCGTCATCGCCGCCGCCCGCCCGGGCGGCACCCCGGCCCGCCCGGCAGGCCCGGGCGGAGACCCGGCCGGCGACCGGGTACCCGTCCCCGCAGGCCCGGCCCCGACCCGCAGCGCCGAAGCCGAAGCCGAAGGCGGCGCCACTACCCGGGGAGACCAGCCGTGACGGGCCACCCGGGCCACCCGGGAGACCGCCCCGAACGGCGGACCTGGTGCGACGTCTGCGGTACGCCGCCACGCCGGTCCCGCCTGTCCAGCCGGACGGGCCGCGCGGCGGCGCTGCTCGCCCTGGCCCTGCTCCTGGCCGGCGGCGCGGCGACGGGCTGCGGGGGACGGGCCACCACCCACCACAAGCCCGGCACCACCCACGAGCAGGCTTCCGGCAAGGTCGGCACCCTGCTCACCGCCGACGACGGCGCGGGCCACCGGCTCCGCGAGGTCCCGGCCGAGGGTGCGCCGGAGGTCCGGCTCGCCGCCCGGCCGGACTCCGAGGACGGCTGGAACCTCCAACTGACGCTGGCGAACTTCCAGTTCACCCCCGACAGCACCGGCGGCGCCGCCCTCCCGGGTGCCGGCCACGCGCACCTTGAGCTGGACGGCCGCAAACTGGCGCGCCTGTACGGCCCTTGGTTCCACCTGCCCGCCGCGCAGGTACCGGCGGGCGGCCCGCACACCCTGACCGTCCGCCTCTACGCGGACGACCACACGGCCTGGGCGGTGGCGGGCAAGCCGGTCGAAGCGACCCTCGAACTCGCCGCCGGATACGGCCAGTCCACCCACCCGCACTCTCCGGCCGCAGCGTCTCCCACATCACCGGAGGCGGTGAAGGCCGACCGTACGGTGACCATCACCGTGCGGGACGGCAAGGTCAGCCCGGCCCCGGGCCGGGTGGAGGTGACGCGCGGCGAACGCGTAGCCCTACGGGTCACCAGCGACCGCGCCGACACCCTGCACGTCCACGGCTTCGACAAGGAACTCACCCTGCCGGCAGGCCAGGAGGCCACCCTGACCCTGACGGCCGACCGCACGGGCCTCTTCGAGGTCGAGACCCACGACTCCGACCTCGTCCTGACCCAACTCGCAGTCCGATGACCCAAGCACCCCGCCTCACGAACCCGCCCTGGATCCCGCCCCGGATCCCGACCGGCGCCCCGGCTCCGACCCGGGCGCCGTCCCTGGCCCAGGTCCCGGCTCTGGCCCAGGTCCTGGCTCTGGCCCAGGTCCTGGCTCTGGCCCAGGTCCCGGCTCTGGCTCTGGCCCTGGCTCTGGCCCAGGTCCTGGCTCTGGCCCAGGTCCCGGCTCTGGCTCTGGCCCTGGCTCTGGCCCAGGTCCCGGCCCTGGCTCTGGCTCTGGCCCTGGCCCTGGCTCTGGCTCTGGCCCAGGTCCCGGCTCTGGCCTCGGCCCTGGCCCAGGTCCGGGCCGTGACCTCGGCCCGGGCCCTGACCCCGGCCCAGACCCTGGCCCAGACGCTGGCCTTGGCCCAGGTCCCGGCCCTGACGTCGGCACCGGCGGTCCGGTGGTGACCGGGTACGGGCCGGAGGCGGTCTCCTACGCGGCATTCGGTGGCGGGTCCGGCCCGGGCGTGGTCCTTCACCCGGCCGATCCGCTCACCGTGCTCGCGCACGGCATCGGCTCGCAGCACGATCTGCCGATCTCTCCCTTCTACGCCTTCGCCGGCGCCTTCACCGCCCTCTTCGTCTCCTTCCTCGCGCTGGGCCTCCTCTGGTCGGCCTCCCGCTTCCGCGGCGACCGCTCCGGTCTGGCCCTGCCCGCCGGGCTCCAGTGGGTGGCCGACGCGCCGGCCACCCGCACCGCCCTGCGCGGGCTCGGCCTCGCGGCCGCGCTCGCCGTCCTCCTGTACCTCCTCCTCGGCCCCGACGACCCCGACCGCAACCCCGCTCCCGGCGCCGTCTACGTCCTGCTCTGGGTCGGCCTCGTCCC
This sequence comes from Streptomyces sp. NPDC058289, assembly GCF_042880975.1. Lineage (NCBI taxonomy): Bacteria > Bacillati > Actinomycetota > Actinomycetes > Kitasatosporales > Streptomycetaceae > Streptomyces > Streptomyces sp. NPDC058289. The sequence goes on along the minus strand of NZ_JBHVYI010000021.1, from coordinate 50,162 downwards.
CGCCTCCCTCCTCCTCGGTCCCGTCTGGCGCCTCCTCAGCCCGCTCCGCACCGTGTACCGGCTGCTCGCCCGGCTCTCGGGGGGGTTCCGTACGGCCCGCCCCGCAACCGCAGTTGCCGCCGGCGCCACCGCGACAGCCGCACGCTCCTCCCGGAGCCCACGCCCCCCGTCACCGCCCCTCGCCGTGGCGCCGCATCCCCGCAGCCCGGAGCTCCCCAGCCCTGAGCTCCTGAGCCCGCATCCCCCCAGCCCTGAGCTCCTGAGCCCGCATCCCCCCAGCCCTGAGCTCCTGAGCCCGCATCCCCCCAGCCCTGAGCTCCCCAGTTCGGAGCCTCCGCGCCCGGAGCTCCCCACCTCGGAGCCCCCGCGCCCGCATTCCTCCAGCCCGGAGCCCCGACCGCACCGCCCGCTCCCCGCCCGGCTAGGGCAATGGCCGGCCGCCGCCGGGCTCTTCGCCTTCACCTGGCTCGAACTCGTCTCTCCCGATCCCGCCTCCACCACCACCCTCCTGATCGCCCTGGCCGGCTACGCCGTCGTCCAGCTCCTGCTCGCCGCCCGCTACGGCGAACGCTGGTTCGCCGACGGAGACGCCTTCGAGGTGTACTCCGCCCTCCTGGCCCGGCTCTCCCCCCTCGGCCGTCGCAGCGACGGCCGCCTCGTGCTCCGCAACCCCTTCCACGGACTCGACGCGACACCCGAGCGGCCCGGACTCGTCGCCACCGTCTGCGTCCTGCTCGGATCCACCGCCTACGACGGCTTCTCCGACAACCCCTCGTGGATCAACGCCATCCAGACCTCCCCCCTCGGCCGCACCCCGGCCGCCACCCTCGGACTCGTCGGCGCCGTCGCCCTCGTCGCCGCCCTCTACTGCCTCTGCGCGGCGGTCACCCGCCTCGTCTGCGGCCCGCACCCCGGCCCGCTGACCGCCTTCGCGCACTCACTCGTACCGATCGCCCTCGGCTATCTCGTCGCCCACTACTTCTCCCTCCTGGTCACCGAAGGACCACGCACAGTAACCATGGCATTGGGCACTGACAACGCCCCGGAACCCTTGTCCCCCTTGGGTCCCGGCGGCCTCGCCGCCCTCCAGGTGATCGCCGTCGTCACCGGCCACGTCCTCGGAGTGATCGCCGCGCACGACCGCTCCGTACGCCTCTTCCCACCCGCGAAAGCCGTCGCCGGGCAACTCCCGCTGCTCGCGCTGATGATCACGTACACCGTGGGCGGTCTCAGCCTGCTGCTGAACTGAGGCGGCCGAACCGGTACCGCCGCCCACCCGTGAACCCAGGAGCGGCATGATGGACCCCGTGCCCCCAGCCCACCCCCTGCGCCGGACGCCGATCCAGCAGCGCAGCGCCGACCGCCTCGCCCGGATCCTCGACGCCTGTGCGGAGCTCCTTGACGAGACCGGGTACGAGAACCTCAGCACCCGGGCCGTGGCCCTGCGGGCCGGCGTGCCGATCGGTTCGGTCTACCGGTTCTTCGGCAACAAGCGGGCCATGGCCATCGCCCTGGCCCACCGCAACCTGGACCGTTACGCCGACGGCATCGAGCAGCGTCTCGAGGACCTCCCGGACACCGACTGGCGCCCGGTCGTCGATGCGGTGCTGGACGAGTACCTGGTCATGAAGCGCAGCGTGCCCGGCTTCGCGCTCGTCGACTTCGGGGTGCCGGCGCCACCGTCCGAGGGGCCGGCCTCCGACCCCAACCACCAGGTCGCCGTCCGCCTCACCGAACTCCTCGGCGCCCACCTCGCCCTCACTCCGGACGCCGCCCTGGAACGGGCCGTCCTGGTCGCGGTCGAGGCCACCGACGCCCTGATCCAGCTGGCCTTCCGCAACGACCCGGCCGGCGACCCCGACATCGTCGCCGAAACACGCGCGATGATGCACGCGTACCTCGCGCGCGTCCTGGACTGACGGCCGGAGCCCGGCCCCGCCCCGCCCGTCACCGCCCGGACAGGGCCTCCCCCTGGTCGAGCGGCCGCGCGGTGCCTTCGAGGCGGCCGGCCACCACCAGGTTGCCGTCCGGCGTGCGCCGCGCGAGGACGCCGGTGCGCAGGTAGCCGTCGGCGGTGAAGGAGCGCGCGTTGAGGCCGGGGGCCCGGTAGTAGCCGCGGGCGGTGTAGGGGCCGCGGGCCAGGAGTTCGCCCGGCTCTCCGTCCGGGAGTTCCTTGCCGTCGGCGTCGACGACACGGATCTGATCGTCGGGGGAGAGCGGACGGCCCTGTGTCGTGAGCACGGTCTCGTCCGGATCGTCGAGCCGGGTGAGGGTGAGCAACCCCGCGGACGCGGCGAAGACTTGCTGGAGGCGGCAGTCCCACTCGGCGGCCACCCGTTCGGCGGTCGCGCGGTCCAGGGGCGGGGTGCTGCCGCCGATCTGTACGAGGCGCAGGCTGCTCACGTCGGCCCCGGCCCCGGCCCCGCCTGCGGGACGCGCGTCGAGCCAGAGACGGGCCACGGCCGGAGTCACTGCGGCGACGGTGACCCGCTCGCGCTCGACGGCCGCCAGGCACGCGGCGGGTTCCTGGTCCTCGACCAGGACGACGCTGCCGCCGACGGTCAGCGTGCCGATGATGCCGGGGCCGCCGAAGGCGAGGTTGAGGTCGGAGGGCAGCGCGGAGAGGTACACGTCGTCCTGGGTGAGCGACACCAGCTCGGCCGCGGCCCGCGCCTGGTAGGCGTGGTCGTTGTGGGTGCGCGGAACCAGCGCGGGCGCCTCGCCGGGACCGCCGGAGAGCAGGAAGAACGCCACCTGGCCGGCGGTCAGCGCGAGCGCCGGTTCGGGCGGCGAGTCGAGGGAGTTCAGCGGGAAGTAGTGGCACCCCGCCGTGTCGGTCGTGAAACCGCCGTACGGGTCCGAGGTGCCCGGCGGCTCGAAGGTGAACACCCGGCGCAGGAAGGGGCCTCGGGCCGCGATGTCGGCGGCCATCGCCGTGTGGTCGAAGCCCCGGTACGTCGCGGGGCCGACGTAGCCGGTGGCCTCGGAGACCTGGATCGCGTGGGACACCTCGGGCGCGCGGTGCGAGATCGGGCAGAGCACGGGGACCGCGCCGGCGCGCATCAGGGCGAACACGGTGACGACGAGCTCGGGAATGGCGGGCAGCTGGACGATGACCCGCTGCCCGGGCCGCAGGCCGCGCAGCCGGAACCCGGCGGCCATCCGGCCCGCGCGGCGGTTCAGGGCCGCGTACGTCATGCGGGTGTCGCCGTGGGCGAGCGCGGTCCGCGGCCCGTACTGCACGGCCCAGCCGCGCAGCAGATTGTCCAGCGTATTGCCCCGCCAGTGGCCGGACGCCCAGTAGTAGTCGACGAATTCCTCGGGCCAGGGCGTACAGCCGTCGAGCGTGGATGTCATGCGGCAATCCAATCCGCCGCTCCCCACAGGGGCAATGCGCTTTCCCGACCAAGGGCGCCGAAATGCGTCAGCAGAATGACCAATGGGCGACGCTGACCAGGGAGAACGGTCCCGCGCAGCCCCGTCCCCGGATTCCGTGTGGCGCGGACCCTCCCCACCGTGCCTACCGGTCGGTATGCTCGGTGCCGCTCGCGCGGGTCCGGCGCCCGTGCCCCATGCCGCAGCCTGCTGCCCCTGGAGGGCCCATGCCCCGCACCGCCCTGCGCATCTGCCCCCTCTGCGAGGCCACTTGCGGCCTCACGCTCACCATCGAAGGCACCACCGTCACCGGGGCCAGAGGAGACCGTGACGACGTGTTCAGCCGCGGTTTCATCTGCCCCAAGGGGGCCGCCTTCGGTGGCCTCGACGCCGACCCCGACCGGCTGCGCACCCCCCTCGTACGACGCGACGGCCGACTCCGCGAGGCCACCTGGGAGGAGGCCTTCCAGGCCATCGCCGACGCGGTCCCCGCCCTCGTACAGGCGCATGGGCCCCAGTCCGTCGGCGTGGTCCTCGGCAACCCGAACGTCCACACCATGGCCGGCCAGCTCTACCCGACCCTCCTCCTCAAAGCCCTCGGCACCCGCAACCTCTTCACCGCCAGCACCCTCGACCAGATGCCCAAACACGTCTCCAGCGGCCTGCTCTTCGGGGATCCCTTCGCCATTCCCGTACCGGACCTCGACCGCACGGACTTCCTCCTGCTCCTGGGGGCGAACCCGGTCGAGTCCAACGGCTCCCTGTGCACCGCACCCGACTTCCCCGGCCGGCTCAAGGCGCTGCGCGCGAGGGGCGGCACCCTCGTCGTCGTCGACCCGCGCCGCACCCGCACCGCCAAGCTCGCCGACCGCCACCTCGCGCCGCGCCCCGGCAGCGACGCGCTGCTGCTCGCCGCCCTGGCCCACACCCTGCTCACCGAGGGGCTGACCGATCCGGGCGTCCTCGCGGAACACACACAGGGACTCGGGGAACTCGCCGAAGCGCTCGACGGTTTCACCCCCGAGGCCGTCGCCCCCGCCTGCGACCTCACGGCCGAGGAGATCCGCGTGCTCGCCCGCGATCTCGCGGCCGCGCCGACCGCCGCCGTCTACGGGCGGATCGGCAGCTGCACCGTGGAGTACGGCACGCTCGCGAGCTGGCTGGTCGACGTGCTGAACGTCCTGACCGGCAATCTCGACCGGCCGGGCGGAGCCCTGTTCCCGTTGTCCGCGACCGACCGCGCACCCCGGCCGGCCGGACCCGGCAAGGGCTTCAGCCTCGGGCGCTGGCACAGCCGGGTCAGCGGCCACCCCGAGGCCAAGGCCGAACTCCCGCTGTCCGCACTGGCGGAGGAGATCGACACCCCCGGAGAGGGGCGGATCCGGGCCCTCGTCTCCATCGCGGCGAACCCCGTGCTGTCCGCCCCCGACGGCCGACGCCTCGACGCGGCCCTGGCCGGGCTCGACTTCATGGTCAGCATCGATCCCTACCTCAACGAGACCTCACGCCACGCCCACGTGGTCCTGCCTCCCGCGCCGCCCTCGCAGAGCGCCCACTTCGACTTCTCCTTCAACACCTTCGCGATCCGCAACCAGGTCCGCTATTCGCCGCCCGCCGTCCCGCTCGAAGACGGGCGCATGGACGAGTGCGAGATCCACGCCCGTCTCGTACTCGCCGTCTCCGGCATGCACGGAACCGACCCGGTCGCCGTGGACGACCTGGCCATCGGGGCCACGCTCGCCCGGGAGTGCGCAGACCCGGACTCTCCGCTGCGCGGACAGGATCCGGCGCGCCTCGCCGGGCTGCTCGCGGGCGGCAGCGGCCCCGAGCGCCGCCTCGACCTGATGCTCCGGCTCGGACCCTACGGAGACCGGTTCGCCGCGGCCGCGGACCTGCCCGGGAGCGCCGCTACGGAAACCCGCGCGGGCGCCCCGGACGGTGCGGCCGACCCCGTCCCGGTCCCCGCCCCCGCAGCGCCCGCGACCTCCGGCGGCGGTCTCGGACTGGACCGGCTCCGCGCGCACCCGCACGGAATCGACCTGGGCCCACTGCGCCCCCGGCTGCCCGGTCTGCTGAAGACGCGCAGCGGCAGGATCGAGCTCCTCCCGGACCCGATCGCGGCCGAACTCCCCAGGCTGCGCGGGACGCTCACCGACCGCCCCGCCGCCCTGGTGCTCGTGGGCCGCCGCCACCTGCGGTCCAACAACAGCTGGCTGCACAACGTTCCGGCCCTCGCCGGAGGTTCCAACCGCTGCACCCTGCAGGTCCACCCGGACGATGCCGCCCGGCTCGGCCTCACCGACGGCCACCCGGCCCGGATCACCGCCGACGGCGGCAGCCTGGAGGTTCCCGTGGAGGTCACCGACACCGTCCGTACGGGAGTCGTGAGCCTCCCGCACGGCTGGGGCCACGACCGCCCCGGCACCCGCATGTCGGTGGCCGCGGCGGTGCCCGGAGTCAACGTCAACCAGCTCCTCGACGGCAGCCGACTCGACCCGCTCTCCGGTACGGCCGTGCTCAACGGCTTCCCCGTCGAACTGACACCCATCCCCTGAGCTGGGGTTTTGCTCGTATTGCTCACGCGTAGACGTCTTGTTGGCCCCAGGAGGAGGCACCTAGGTTCCCCCCATGCTGACCTTCCTCGGCTTCGCCATGATCGCGACCTTCCTGGTCCTGATCATGCTGAAGAAAATGTCGCCCATCGCGGCGCTCGTCCTCATCCCCGCGCTCTTCTGCGTGTTCGCCGGACAGGGCGCGCAGCTCGGCGGCTACGTCATCGACGGAGTCGGCAAGCTCGCGCCGACCGCCGCCATGCTGATGTTCGCCATCGTCTACTTCGGCGTGATGATCGACGTCGGGCTCTTCGACCCGATCGTGCGCGGCATCCTGCGCTTCTGCAGGGCCGACCCGATGCGCATCGTGGTCGGCACCGCCGTGCTCGCCGCCATCGTCTCGCTCGACGGCGACGGCTCGACCACCTTCATGATCACCGTTTCGGCGATGTACCCGCTCTACAAGCGCCTCGGGATGAGCCTGGTGGTCATGACCGGAGTCGCGGCCACCGCCAACGGCGTCATGAACACCCTGCCCTGGGGCGGCCCCACGGCCCGCGCCGCCACCGCGCTCAAGCTCGACGCCGCCGACATCTTCGTACCGATGATCCCCGCGCTCGCGGTGGGCCTGCTCTTCGTCTTCGTCCTGGCCTACGTCCTCGGCCTCAAGGAACGCCGCCGCCTCGGCCTGCTGACCCTCCCCGCCGGCACCGAGCGGTCGGCGGATCCGGTCGAGGAAGCCCTGGTCACGGCCGGTACGGGCCCGGCCGCTGCCGGGAGTCCCGAGACGTCCGTCCCGTCCGCCCGGTCCGCGGGACCCGCCCCGCACACCCCTGCCGAGGGCGCCACCCCCACCGAAGGCGTCACCACCGAAGGCGGCACCACCGAAGGCGGCACCCCCGCCGAGGACGGCTTCCAGGGCCTCGACCCGCACCGCCCGACCCTGCGTCCCCGCCTCTACTGGTTCAACGCGGGTCTCACCGTCGCCCTGCTCGCCGCCATGATCATGGAACTGCTCCCGATCCCGGTGCTCTTCCTCCTCGGGGCCGCCCTCGCCCTCACCGTCAACTTCCCCCACATGCCCGACCAGAAGGCCCGGATCGCGGCCCACGCCGAGAACGTCCTGAACGTCGCCGGCATGGTCTTCGCCGCCGCCGTCTTCACCGGCGTCCTCACCGGCACCGGCATGGTCAAGCACATGGCCGACTGGCTCGTCGGCGCGATCCCCGAAGGCATGGGCCCGCACATGGCCCTGGTCACCGGCCTGCTCAGCCTCCCCCTCACCTACTTCATGTCCAACGACGGCTTCTACTTCGGCGTCCTGCCGGTCCTCGCCGAGGCCGGCGCCGCCCACGGGGTCTCCCCGCTCGAAATCGCCCGCGCCTCCCTGGTCGGGCAGGCCCTGCACATGTCGAGCCCGCTCGTTCCGGCCGTCTACGTCCTCGTGGGCATGGCCAAGGTCGAGTTCGGCGATCACACCCGGTTCACCGTGAAATGGGCGGCCCTGACCTCCCTGGTGGTCCTGGCGGCAGGGATGCTTTTCGGCATCATCTGACCCCGTCCGCCCCTGGCCACACAAAACTACCGGCGCTAGTTTGTAGGGTGTTGGCGACGTCGGGTCCACAGAAGGTCCAACAGGTCCAACAGGTCCAACAGGTCTACAGGTCCACGCGCCCGCGCGTGCTCGGGAGGATTGCCATGAAGGCCCATGACGGGATGTACATCGGCGGCGAGTGGCGGGCCGCCCTCGGCCACGGCCGCATAGAGGTCCTGAACCCGGCCGACGAGCGGCTCATCGCCTCGGTCCCGGCCGGAACGCCCGAGGACGTGGACGCGGCCGTACGCGCGGCCCGCGCGGCCTTCCCGGCCTGGGCGGCCACGCCTCCGACCGAGCGGGCGGCCCTCATCGGGGCCCTGCGCGACGTGCTGGTCGCCCGCAAGGGGGAGATCGCCGAGACCATCACCGCCGAGCTCGGCTCGCCGCTGGGGTTCTCGGAGATGGTCCACGTCGGGGCGCCGATCGCCGTGGCCTCCTCCTACGCCGAGCTCGGGGCCTCGTACGCCTTCGAGGAGCGGATCGGGAACTCGACCGTCCTGCTGGAGCCGGTCGGCGTCGTCGGGGCGATCACTCCCTGGAACTACCCGCTGCACCAGATCGTGGCCAAGGTGGCACCCGCTCTCGCCGCAGGCTGCACCATCGTCCTCAAGCCCGCCGAGGACACCCCGCTGACCGCACAGCTCTTCGCCGAGGCCGTGCACGAGGCGGGGATCCCGGCCGGCGTCTTCAACCTGGTGACCGGCACCGGCCCGATCGCCGGCCAGGCCGTCGCCGCGCACGAGGGCGTCGACCTCGTCTCCTTCACCGGTTCCACCGCCGTCGGCAAGCAGATCGGCGCCACGGCCGGCGCCGCCGTCAAGCGGGTCGCCCTGGAACTGGGCGGCAAATCGGCCAATGTCATCCTGCCCGGCGCCGACCTCGCCAAGGCCGTCGCCGCGGGCGTGGGCCACGTCATGAACAACGCCGGCCAGAGCTGCAACGCGCTCACCCGCATGCTCGTCCACCGCGACGAGTACGAGGAGGCGGTCTCCCTCGCGGCCGCCGCCGCGGCCAAGTACGCCTCCGGCGACCCCCTCGACCCGGGCACCCGCCTCGGCCCGGTCGTCAGCGCCAGGCAGCGTGACCGCGTCCGCGGCTTCATCACTCAGGGCGTGGAGGAGGGTGCGCGCCTCGTCGCGGGCGGGCCCGAGGCGCCGCACGAGCAGGGGTACTTCATCGCCCCGACCGTGTTCGCCGACGTCACGCCCGAGATGACCATCGCCCAGGAGGAGATCTTCGGTCCCGTGCTGTCGATCCTGCCCTACGCGGACCAGGACGAGGCGCTGGCCATCGCGAACGGAACCGACTACGGGCTGGGCGGGGCGGTCTGGGCGGCGGACGAGGCGACGGCCGTGGCCTTCGCCCGCCTGATGGACACCGGCCAGGTGGACATCAACGGCGGCCGCTTCAACCCGCTCGCACCCTTCGGCGGGTACAAGAAGTCGGGCGTGGGACGCGAGCTGGGCCCGCACGGCCTCGCCGAGTACCTCCAGACCAAGTCCCTGCAGTTCTAGCCCCGCAACCGCACGCTTCCCGCCCCGCAACCGCACACACGGAGACGACGATCATGGTCCGCGCCGCCATCCTGCCCGCCGTCGGAGCCCCTCTGGAGATACGGGAGATCGTGCTGCCCGATCCCGGCCCGGGCCAGGTCCGGGTGCGGCTCACCGCCGCCGGGGTCTGCCACTCCGACCTCTCCCTCACCAACGGCACCATGAAGGTCCCCGTACCCGCCGTCCTCGGACACGAGGGCGCGGGCACGGTCCTGGCCGTCGGCGAAGGGGTCACCCATGTCGCGCCCGGCGACGGGGTGGTGCTCAACTGGGCCCCGTCCTGCGGGCAGTGCCACCACTGCTCGATCGGCGAGGTGTGGCTCTGCGCCAACGCGCTCGCCGGGATCGGGGCGGTGTACGCCCACGACGCCCTGGGCGCCGACCTGCACCCCGGGCTGAACGTGGCCGCCTTCGCCGAGGAGACGGTCGTCGCGGCCAACTGCGTCCTGCCCGCCCCCGCCGGGATCCCGCTCGCCGAGGCCGCACTGCTCGGCTGCGCGGTCCTCACCGGCTACGGAGCCGTCCACCACAGCGCCCAGGTCCGGCCCGGCGAGTCGGTGGCCGTCTTCGGAGTCGGCGGCGTGGGGCTGGTCGCCCTCCAGTCGGCCCGCATCGCGAAGGCCGGCCCGATCGTGGCCGTGGACGTCTCCCCGGACAAGGAGGAGCTGGCCCGGGCGGCCGGGGCCACGGAGTTCCTGCTCGCCTCGGAGAACACCGCCAAGGACATCCGCGCACTCACCGGCGGCCACGGCGCGGACGTGGCCATCGAGTGCGTCGGCCGGGCCGCGAGCATCCGGGGCGCCTGGGGATCCACCCGGCGCGGCGGCCGTACGACGGTCGTCGGCATCGGCGGCAAGGAGGAGCAGCTCACCTTCCACGCCCTGGAGATCTTCCACTTCGCCCGCACCCTCACCGGCTGCGTCTACGGCAACAGCGACCCCGCCCGCGACCTCCCGGTGATCGCCGACCACGTCCGGGCGGGCCGGCTCGACCTCGGCGCGCTGGTCACCGACCGGATCACCCTCGACGACATCCCGGCGGCCTTCGACGCGATGCTGGCGGGCAAGGGCGGCCGCTCGCTGGTGATCTTCTAGCAGCTGCCCCGTACGGGAGGCCCGGGCGGGCCTCCCGTACGGGGCAGTGTCAGGCGGTCTCCCGCAGCGCTGCGTACTGGAGGGCCAGGCCGTCCAGCAGCGCCGCCAGGCCCGTCTCGAAGGCGCCCTCGTCCACCTCGTGCTGGCGCTCCGCCAGCAGGTGGGCCTGGCCCAGGTGCGGATAGTCCGACGGGTCGTATGCCGTCTCGTCGTCCACGAAACCCCGGGCGAAGGAACCCACGGCCGAGCCGAGGATGAAGTACCGCATCAGCGCACCGATCCGGGTCGCCTGCGCCGGCGGCCAGCCGGCCGCGGTCATGGCCCCGAAGACGGCGTCCGCCACCCGCAGTCCGGCCGGCCTGCGGCCCGGCCCGCGCGCCAGCACCGGCACGATGTTCGGATGGTCGGACAGGGCGGCCCGGTACGAGTGCGCCCAGTCGCGCAGCGCGACCTGCCACTCCCGGCCGTCCCCGGCGTCGAACATCGACAGGTCGACCCGCGCGCTCACCGCGTCCGCGACCGCGTCCAGGATCTCGTCCTTCGTGCGGAAGTGGTTGTACAACGACGGCCCGCTGACTCCCAGCGCCGCCGCCAGCCGCCGCGTCGAGACGGCCTCCAGCCCCTCGCCGTCCACCAGGGCGCCGGCCGCCTCGATGATGCGGGATCTGCTGAGGAGGGGCTTGCGCGGTCTGGCCATGCGCCACATAGTAAGGCCTGCCGCATTTAAACTAGCAGTGGTAATTAACCCATCCGATCCCGTCCCACCCGGAGGTGCCCGGTGAATCTGGAGCTCAGCGAGGAGCAGTCCGCGGTCCGTGATCTCGCCCGCGCGTTCAGCGACCGCGAAATCTCCCCCTACGCCGCCGAGTGGGACCGCGCCGAGAGCGTGGACCGGGCCATCGTGAAGAAGCTCGGCTCCGTCGGCTTCCTCGGCCTGACCGTCCCCGAGGAGTACGGCGGCTCCGGCGGTGACCACCTCTCCTACGTCCTGGTCACCGAGGAACTCGGCCGCGGGGACTCCGCCGTGCGCGGCATCGTCTCCGTCTCCCTGGGCCTGGTCGCCAAGACCATTGCCGCCTGGGGGAGCGATGACCAGAAGCACGCCTGGCTGCCCCGCCTGTGCTCGGGCGAAGCCCTCGGCTGCTTCGGGCTCACGGAGCCCGGCACCGGCTCCGACGCCGCCGCCCTCACCACGCGCGCCCGGCGCGAGGGCGACGCGTACGTGATCAGCGGCAGCAAGATGTTCATCACCAACGGCACCTGGGCCGACGTGGTCCTGCTCTTCGCCCGCACGAACGAGGAGCCCGGCCACCGCGGAATCTCCGCCTTCCTCGTGCCCACCGACACCCCGGGCCTGACCCGCCGCGAGATCCACGGCAAGCTGGGCCTGCGCGGCCAGGCCACCGCCGAACTCGCCCTCGACGGCGTGCGCGTGCCCGCCTCCGCGATGCTCGGACCCGAGGGGAAGGGCTTCTCCGTCGCCATGTCGGCCCTCGCCAAGGGCCGGATGTCCGTGGCCGCGGGCTGTGTCGGCATCGCCCAGGCCGCGCTGGACGCCGCCGTCTCCTACGCGGCCCAGCGCGAGCAGTTCGGCAAGCCGATCGCCCACCACCAGCTGGTCCAGGAGCTGATCGCCGACATCTCCGTGGACGTGGACGCCGCCCGGCTGCTGACCTGGCGGGTCGCCGATCTGATCGACCGCGGGCTGCCCTTCACCACCGAGTCCTCGACCGCCAAGCTCTTCGCCTCCGAGGCCGCCGTCCGCGCCGCGAGCAACGCCCTCCAGGTGCACGGCGGTTACGGCTACATCGACGAGTACCCGGCCGGCAAGCTGCTGCGCGACGCCCGCGTGATGACCCTGTACGAGGGCACCAGCCAGATCCAGAAGCTCCTCATCGGCCGCGCCCGCACGGGAGTTTCCGCCTTCTGATCCCCTGAAGTTCCCGAGAGCCCCTGAAGTCCGCGGGGCGCCCGAAGTTCCCGAGGGCGCCCGAAGTTCCTGAGTACGTACGTGAGTACGCGCGCGGATGTGCCGCGGCCCGGCCCGCCCGATGCTGGACCCATGAACGAGACACCGGTCAAGCAGCAGAACACGGGCGCCTACTACGGCCAGGCCGTCGCCTCCTTCGGCATCGCCATCGGCGCGGTCGCCCTGGGGATCTACAACCTGGAGGCGAACGGCTGGGTCCGCGCCTTCCTCGGCATCGCGGTCCTCTACCTCACCACCTCGGCCTTCACCCTCGCCAAGGTGATCCGCGACCGCCAGGAGGTCACCCAGATCGTCACCCGGGTCGACCAGGCCAGGATGGAGAAGATCATGACGGGCTACGACCCCTTCGCCGTCCCGAAGCAGCCCGCTCCCCAGGATCGCTAAGCGCTTGCTCACCACCCTCCGGTAAGCTGCTCATTCCTACAGGCCGAAGAGGGTGAGCGAGCGATGGACAGCGTGGAGGAGATCGGCGGCTACCGGCCGTGGTCGGAGGTCACTCCCGACGCCGCGCGGCGACTGCTCGTCGCCGCCGTGGAGGCCTTCGCGGAGCGCGGGTACCACGCCACCACCACGCGGGACATCGCGGGGCGGGCCGGCATGAGCCCGGCCGCGCTCTACATCCACTACAAGACCAAGGAAGAGCTGCTCCACCGGATCAGCCGGATCGGCCACGACAAGGCCCTGCAGATCCTCGACACCGCGGCCGACGGCCCGGGCAGCGCCGCCGAGCGGCTCGACGCGGCCGTACGGTCCTTCGTGCGATGGCACGCGGCCCATCACACCACCGCGCGCGTGGTCCAGTACGAGCTTGATGCTCTCGCTCCGGAGCACCGCTCCGAGATCGTGGCCCTGCGCCGGCAGAGCGACGCGGCCATCCGCCGCATCCTCGCCGACGGCGTCGCGGCCGGTGAGTTCTTCGTCCCGGACGTCCCCGGAACCACCCTCGCCGTGCTGTCGCTCTGCATCGACGTCGCCCGCTGGTTCAGCGCGGACGGCCGCCGCACGCCCGACGAGGTCGGCGCGCTCTACGCCGACCTCGTGCTCCGCATGGTGGGTGCGGGCCCCGGCGAGGCAGGCGCCGCGTCTCGGAAGTAGTTCAGGGGCAGTTCAGGGGGTGGTTCAGAAGTAGTAGCGGGACACCGACTCGGCCACGCACACGGGCTTGTCGCCGCCCTCGCGCTCGACGGTCACGGTGGCCGACACCTGGACGCCGCCTCCCGCTTCCACGACCTCGGTGATCAGCGCGATCGCGCGCAGGCGCGAACCGACCGGCACCGGCGCCGGGAAGCGCACCTTGTTGACCCCGTAGTTGATGCCCATCCGCATGCCCTCGACCCGCATGATCTGCGGGACCAGGCTCGGGAGCAGCGACAGGGTGAGGTACCCGTGCGCGATCGTGGAGCCGAAGGGCCCGGACGCCGCGCGCTCCGGGTCCACGTGGATCCACTGGTGGTCGCCGGTGGCGTCCGCGAAGAGGTCGATCCGCTTCTGGTCCACCTCCAGCCAGTCGCTCGGGCCGAGCGGTGCGCCGATCCCGGCGGTGAGCTCCTCGGCGGACGTGAAGATCCTCGGCTCGGACATACCCGTACCTCTCCCTGGCGAATAAGCGCTTGCTCAGCATGCTGGGATCGTCGTGGATCTGTCAACGAGGTACCGGGGTACCGGGCTCCGAATCCCGGCCCGGCCCATTACCCTCGGCGGTGTGCCGCAGATTCCCGAAAAGGTCCATGAACTCACCGTCGGCCAGCTGTCCGCCCGCAGCGGCGCGGCCGTCTCCGCGCTGCACTTCTACGAGGCCAAGGGCCTGATCAGCAGCCGCCGCACCTCCGGCAACCAGCGCCGCTACACCCGTGACGCCCTGCGCCGCGTGGCGTTCGTGCGGGCCGCCCAGCGCGTCGGCATCCCCCTCGCCAGCATCCGCGACGCACTCGCCCAGCTCCCCGAAGGCCGCACGCCCAACCGCGAGGACTGGGCCCGGCTTTCCGAGAGCTGGCGCGCCGAGCTCGACCAGCGGATAGCTCAACTAGGCCGCCTGCGCGACCATTTGACCGACTGCATCGGCTGCGGATGCCTCTCCCTGGAGAACTGCGCGCTCTCCAACCCCGACGACGTCTTCGGCGAACGCCTCACCGGTTCCCGGCTGTTGTGACCTCCCGTGCGCGGGCCGCCGCCGCGACCAGCTCGGCGTTGGACCGCGCCGGCCGCCCGTCCGGCAGGTGCAGCACGTCTCCTACGCCGATCCGCGCCCCGGTGCCGTACCGCGCGGCCAGCCGCAGCACCGGCCAGGCCGCAGCCCCCCGCCCGAACAGCAGCACCGGCACCGGCGGCAGCCGGCGCAGCAGCTCGGCCACCGGCCCCGGGTCGGCGGAGGCCGGCTCGGCGACGAGGCGGACCCGCGCTGGGTCCCGTACCGGCCAGGCGAGGAACCGCGCCAGCGGCTCCGGCGACCCGCCCACCGGGACCTCCGCGTCCACCGCCACCCCGCGCTCCAGCAGCGCTTCGGCGAGCTCCCGGGCTCCCGGCTCCGCGAACCGCACCACCGCCCGGTCGGGCAGCACCGTCCAGCTCCGCACCCGTGCCAGCCGCTCCGCGTGATCGGGCTCGGACCCCACGCTCACGGCCACGCAGACGGCCACCCCGCCGCCGGGCCCCGAACCGTCCCGCCGCCGGGTCCCGGCCCCGAGGCCCGCGTCGCGCAGGGACTCCAGCAGCGGCCCGACCACCCGGGGCGACAGGCTCTCGCGGCCGCACGGGGTGCGCGCATGGACCAGCACCTCCCGGCCTCCGGCGGCCACCGCCGCCCGTGCGGCCTCCACCAGGCCCTCGGGGCTCATCGGGACGGCCGCACCGTCGGCGGCGCTCCGGGAGCCGTTCAGCGACACCACCAGAGTCGGCTCTGCTCCCGCCCCCGCCCGAGCTCCGGCCCCGGGTCCCGCTCCAGCTCCCGCCCCTGCCCGGCTCACGCCGCCCCCGCCAGGTCGGCACCATGCAACGCCGTTTGCGCGAGCGCCGGTCTGGGCACCACGATTCCGCAGCCCGCGCACACCGGCCCGTCCCACGCCCATCCGGCGTTGGACTGGGCGCAGGCGGGCTCGGCGGGCCCGTCGGCCGTGGCGGGGCCCGACGCCCGGGCTACGGCCTTCGCCGCCACCGCCGGAGGCACCCGCACCGGCCAGTGCAACTCCCGCGCCCCGCACACCGGACACCCCGTACCCGGCTCCGACTCCAGCGCCTCCACCAGCCGTCTCAGCACCTCGCCCAGCGCCCCCTGCGGCCGCACGCCCGGATCGGCGCACCGCACCACCGCGTCCCCGCTGCCGCTCCACGCCCACTCGGGCCGCCGCAGCCCGTCGTGCTTCTCGCGCCGCCGACGCGCCGCGAACTGCCGTTCGTACTCCAGCCAGACCGCCCGTGCCTCCTCCAGCTCCTCCAGCGCGGCCACCAGCCGCGAGGGGTCGGCCGCCCGGTCCTCGGGGCCGATCCCGTGCCGGTCGCACAGGTGCCACCAGGTCGCGCGGTGCCCGTACGGGGCGAACCGCTCCAGGCAGCGGCGCAGCGAATGGCGCCGCAGGGCCCTGTCGTTGCGCGCGTCGCGCACCTGATGGGCCAGACTCCGGAATCCCGCCATCACACCTTCACCTCCGCCGAGCGCCCAGCACCGGGCGCCGTGCCCGCCGCGCTGCGTGCCCCACAGGACCGGCGCCGTGTGCCAACATGCCCGGCCCGGTGCGGGCGCATGCGGGGGCGGTCGAGGCGTACGGGTGGCACATGGCCGGAACTCAGCGCCCCATGCGTCCCGCGACCACCACCAGCCGGGCCAGCTCCTCGTGGCAGATGTCGCTGTGCGCCCCCGAAGGAGCCCCGCCGCGCCGGACCACGGAGCCCGCGTCCACGCTCACGCAGCCCGCGGCGGGCAGGCCGCCCTGCAGCGCCGCGTCCAGCGTCAGTCGCGGGGTCCCCGGCACCCCCCGCACTCCGTCGTGCCCGATCGCGCCCCACCGCTCGTCGAAACCGAGCAGACCGGCCGAATCGCCGGCCATCCGGGAGGCCAGCGGGTAGAACACCTTGAGGGAGGAGTCGTACGGGGAATGGCAGGCCGTCAGCGGCCCGTCGACCCTGCCCTGCAACCCGCGCAGGGCGCCCCCGCGCCCCCGGTCGTGCGGCAGGCTCTCGGCGAACGCGTAGTGGGAGAAGGCCCCTTGGAGGACGGTCAGGGACTTCACGTTCCGCGCCCCGGACGGCAGCGCGCGCAGCGCGAAGGAGACCACCCGGCCGCCGAAGCTGTGACCGATGAGGTGCACCCGCAGGGCCGGGCGGCGGCCCGCCAGCTCCGCCAGCAGCGGCCCGAGGCCGTGCTCGCCGACCACCCCGGCCCGGGCCTTCATCTGGTAGTACGTGGCCTGGCGCAGCACCTCCTTGGCGCCGTTCCACAGCGTCCGCGTCCCGCCGCCGGCCGAGAAGCCGGGGGAGTCCCCGGCGTCGGGCCGGTCCCCGGGGAACGTGGCGCCCGCCTCGGCCAGGGCTTCGGTGAACTCCCGGCACACCCGCAGGACGTCCCCGCTGAGGAAGTCCGGCACCTCGCGCGGGGCGAAGGCAGCCGCCAGATCGTCGCCCGTGCCCACCCCGTCCACCCCGGCCAGCTCCCGTACGAGCGCACCGAACTCGGTGAAGTCCCCTTCCCGGGTGGGCCGTTCCTCCAGCAGCTCGGCGATCCGGTCCAGCTCCGCCGCCCGTCCCGGCCAGAACGCGCCGAGGGCCCGCCGGGTGACCGGGTCCAGGGCCGTTCCGTGGCCCCGTCGGTCCGATTCCACAGATTCCCCGGATTCCCCGGACGCCCCCGATCCCCACGCTCCGCCCACGGCGCCCCGGGCGTCGAAGTCGGGAATCGGCTCGTCCGAGAACCTGATCGAGGGCCACACCACCCCCACGTACCCCAGCCGCACCCCCGTCCCCACCAGATCCGCGAAGGGGGCGTAGAACCGGTCGAAGAGCCGGATCGCAGTGGACCGGTCGGAGTTCCATCCGTGGGCGAAGACCAGCAGGTCCGTGGCCTCGATCCCGAAGACCGCCTCCCGCGCGCCCGGGCCCGCGTCGCCCTGCGCGTCGAAAGTCAGCTCCACGTACGGCCGGGCCCCGATCCCCACCGCCGTCCCCGTCGCCCTCGCGGGCACCGCCCCGCCGATGTGCACCATGACGCCCCCCCTCCACGCCGTGTCCCTGCCCGCAGCATCCTGCGGAACGGGCCGCCCGGCCAGCCCCTGTGCACCCGCCGGTTCACGGATACAGCAGGTACTCCTCCCGTACCGCCGCGAACCCCGCCAGCCCCGCCGCCCAGTCGCCCTCGATCTCCTCCATGCCCGCCCCCGCGTCGACCATCTTCCGGACCCGGTCCGAGCCCGTCAGTCGGTCGATCCACTGGTCGGAGCGCCAGGCGAAGCCGCTCCACACCCGTCGAGCGGTGACCAGCAGCCCGATGCCGGCCCGTACCGGGTCGAAGGCCTCCCGGTCGTGGACGAGCAGCCGGACCCCGCCGCAGGTCTTCCCGGCGTACTTGGAAAAGGAAGGCGTGAAATAGGCCTCCCGGAACCAGACCCCGGGCAGCTCCAGGGCGTTCGCCGCCTCTGCCCACCGCCGGTCCACGCCCTCCGCGCCGACCAGCTCGAAGGGGGTGGTGGTACCGCGCCCCTCCGACAGGTTCGTCCCCTCGAACAGGCAGGTCCCGGCGTACGCCAGGGCCGTTCCCGGCGTCGGCACGTTCGGGCTCGGCGGCACCCAGGGCAGCCCGGTCTCCTCGAAGAAGGACTCCCGCCGCCACCCGGCCATCCGCACCACCTCCAGCCGCGGGGCGGCGCCGGCTCCCCGGAGGAACTCGCCCGCGAAGAGGCCGGCCAATTCGCCCGCCGTCATCCCGTGCGCCAGCGCGATCGGCTCCCGGCCCACGAAGCTCGCGTACGGGCGCTGCAGGACGGGCCCGGCCGCCCGCCGGGCGCCGACCGGGTTGGGGCGGTCCAGCACGACCACCGCCTTGCCGGCGAGGGCGGCCGCGCGCATGCAGTCGTAGAGGGTCCAGATGTAGGTGTAGAAGCGGGCGCCGACGTCCTGGATGTCGAAGACGACGGTGTCGACTCCGGCCGCCGTGAAGACGTCCGCGAGCCGCTGCCCGCTCTTGTCGTACGTGTCGTACACGGGAAGCCCGGTCGCCGGATCCCGCCCGGCCCCCTCCGAACCGCCCGCCTGGGCCGTGCCCCGGAAACCGTGCTCGGGGCCGAACACCGCGACCAGATCCACGCGTTCGTCCACGTGCAGGACGTCGACCAGGTGCCGGGCGTCCGCCGTGATCCCCGTCGGGTTGGTGACCACCCCGACCCGCTGCCCGGCCAGTAGGGCGTACCCGTCCGCGGCGAGCCGCTCGAACCCCGTCCGCACCCGCCCGGTAACGGCTCCCGTCGCCCCGGCCCCCGAGGCGCCCGCCGCCCCGGCCCCCGAGGCCCCCGCCCCCAGGGCGCCCGCGGCGCCCGCCGCCCCGGCCAGACCGAGCAACCCGCGTCGCGACAGTGTCATCGAGCCAAAGTAGGGCTCCGCACCCTTCCGCCCGGACATACCGACTGGTTAGTCTGCCCGTGATCCGGCCAGGCGTCAGCACGCCGTGCAGACGCCGAGGCGCCACCACACGAAGGGCGGACCCGTGAACGCGTTCCAGGACCAGCGAGTCGTCGTCACCGGCGCGGGCGGCGGCATCGGAGCCGCCCTCGCCCACCGCTTCGCCGCGGAGGGGGCGACCGTCGCGGTCAACGACCTCGACCCCGCCAAGGCCGCCTCGGTCGCGGACGCGATCGGCGCCCGCGCCGTCGCGGTGCCCGGCGACGCCTCGGCCGTGGCCGCGCAGGCCCGCGAGGCGCTCGGCGGCACCGTGGACGTCTACTGCGCCAACGCGGGCCTCGCCTCCGGCGGCGACGCCTTCGCCGAGGAGGCCGTTTGGGAGGCGGCCTGGGACACCAACGTCATGGCCCACGTCCGCGCCGCCCGAGTGCTGCTGCCCGACTGGCTGGAGCGCGGGAGCGGCCGGTTCGTGTCCACCGTCTCGGCCGCAGGGCTGCTGACCATGATCGGAGCGGCCCCGTACAGTGTCACCAAGCACGGCGCGCTCGCCTTCGCGGAATGGCTCTCGCTGACCTACCGCCACCGCGGGCTCCAGGTCCACGCCATCTGCCCGCAGGGGGTCCGGACCGACATGCTCACCGCCGCCGGATCGGCGGGCGAGCTGGTCCTCGCGCCGACCGCGATCGAGCCGGAAGCGGTCGCGGACGCACTGTTCGACGGCATGGAGAAGGGCCGGTTCTTGATCCTCCCGCACCCCGAGGTCGCGGACTTCTACGCGGCCCGGGCCACCGAGCCGGACCGCTGGCTGAGCGGCATGAACCACCTCCAGCGCAAGTGGGAGACCCGGTGACCGCAGCAGCCCCGCCCCCCGCCCCGTCGCCGGACCCGTCCACCCCGGACCCGTCCGTCCCGGCCCGGCACCCGTCGTCCCCGGCGCCGTCCGCCCCGGCCTCCCGCTACGCCGCCAAGCCCTGGCTCGGCCTGCTCAGCCCGGTCCAGCGGGCCCCGATCGCGCCCCCGCCCAGCGTGCTGCACGCCTTCCGGGAAGCCGTCGCCCGGGCCCCGGAACGCACCGCCCTCGCCTACTTCGACGGCCGCCTGACCTACGCCGAGGCCGACGCGCTCTCCGACTCCCTCGCCGGCCACCTCGCCGCCCACGGCACCCGCCGCGGGGACCGGGTCGCGGTCATGCTCCAGAACACCCCGCACTTCGTGCTCGCCGTCCTGGCCGCCTGGAAGGCCGGAGCGGTCGTGGTCCCGCTCAACCCCATGTACAAGTCCGGCGAGGTCGGCCACATCCTGCGCGACTCCGGGGCCACCGCCCTGGTCTGCGAGGCCCGCGCCTGGTCCGCGTACCTGCGCGGGGCGGCGCAGGGCACCGCCGTACGCACCGTCCTGACCGCCTGCGACCTGGACTTCCAGACCCGCGACGACGTACGGGTCCTCGCGCCGGGCCGCCCGGAGCAGGCGGCCGACGCCGCCGATCTCCACGCCGTGGCCCGCCGGGGCCACCGGGCCCCGACCGACCCGGACCTCACGGCCGCCGACACCGCCCTGATCAGCTACACCTCCGGCACCAGCGGCACCCCCAAGGGCGCCATGAACCCGCACGGCGCGCTCACCCACAACGCCGTCCGCCAGGTCACCGGCCACCCCCTCCCCGAGGGGTCCGGCTACTTCGCGCTCGCCCCGCTCTTCCACATCACCGGCATGGTGTGCGAGCTCGCCGCCTGCTTCACCAACGCCGGCACCCTGGTCCTCGCCCACCGCTTCGACGCCGGAGCCGTCCTCGACGCCTTCCTCGAACACCGCCCCGCCTACACCGTGGGCCCGGCCACCGCCTTCATGGCGCTCGCCGCGCACCCCGGGGCCACCCCGGACCACTTCGCCTCGTTCCGGGTGGTCTCCTCCGGCGGCGCCCCGCTGCCGCCGGCCCTGGTCGAACGCCTGCGCGCCGGCTACGGCTTCTACCTGCGCAACGGCTACGGCCTCACCGAATGCACCGCCCCCTGCGCCTCCGTACCCGTCCACCTCGAAGCCCCCGTGGACCCGGCCTCGGGCACCCTCTCCGTGGGCGTGCCCGGCGCCGACACCCTCGTACGGATCCTCGACGAGAGCGGCGCCGAGGTCCCCTTCGGCGAGACCGGGGAGATAGCCGTACGCGGACCCCAGGTCGTCCCCGGCTACTGGGGCCTGCCCGCCGACACCGCCAAGGCCTTCCCGGACGGCGAACTGCGCACCGGAGACGTCGGGTTCATGGACCCGGAGGGCTGGCTCTACGTGGTCGACCGCAAGAAGGACATGATCAACGCCTCCGGTTTCAAGGTCTGGCCGCGCGAGGTGGAGGACGTGCTCTACACCCACCCCGCCGTGCGCGAAGCGGCCGTCGTCGGCATCCCCGACCCCTACCGCGGGGAGAGCGTGATGGCCTACGTCAGCCTGCGCCCCGGGGCCGGGGCGGACCCGGCGGAACTGTCCGCGTACTGCGCCGAGCGCCTCGCCGCGTACAAATATCCGCGCCGGGTGGAGATCCTGCCTGTTCTTCCGAAGACGACCAGTGGCAAGATCCTGCGACGGGAACTTCGGACACGCGACCACGGCTGAAAACGGCCGGACCGCGTCCGCCCTGACCCGCAAGACCGCATACGCAAGGACCACGAAAGGGAGGCGACAGCCATGGCCGCCAAGACCACGACGGAGACCGTCGGGGCGCACGAGGCCCCGGTACCGCGCCGGCTGCTCGCCGTCGCGACCAGGCTGTTCGCCGAGCGCGGCTACGACCGGACCTCGGTCCAGGAGATCGTCGAGGCGGCCGGGGTCACCAAGGGTGCGCTCTACCACTACTTCGGATCCAAGGACGATCTGCTGCACGAGGTGTACGCGCGCATGCTGCGGCTCCAGCAGCAGCGGCTCGACGCGGTGGCCGATTCCGACGCGCCGGTGGAGGAGCGGCTGCGCGCCGCGGCCGCCGACGTGGTGGTCACCACGATCGAGAACCTGGACGACGCGGCGATCTTCTTCCGCTCCATGCACCAGCTGAGCCCGGAGAAGTCCAAGCAGGTCCGGGCGGAGCGCCGGCGCTACCACGAGCGCTTCCGCGCGCTGGTCGAGGAGGGCCAGCGCGCCGGGGTCTTCTCCGACGCCACCCCGGCCGACCTGGTGGTGGACTACCACTTCGGCTCCGTCCACCACCTGTCGACCTGGTACCACGAGGACGGCCCGCTCACGCCGCAGCAGGTCGCCGACCACCTCGCGGACCTGCTGATGCGGGCGCTGCGCCCGTAGTGAGCACGGGGTAGTCGTTGTACCCCTGCGCCCCCTGTACGTGCATCAGGAACTCGGAGCGGATCTCGTTGAGCGGGGCGTTCACGCGCAGCCGCTCCACGAAGTCGGGGTTGGCGAGGAAGCCCCGGCCCAGCGAGACCAGGTCGGCGCCCTCGGCCAGGAACCGTTCGGCGACGCTCTTGCCGCCATCGGCCGTGAACTGCTCCCGGGAGAGCAGCTGGTTGGCGATGAGCGTGCCCGGCCAGGCCTTGCGGTGCTCCTGGAACCGGGGCCGCTCCTGGTCGGTGTAGAGGACGTGGAGATAGACCGGGTCGATCTCCGCCAGGGCCGCCAGCAGCGCCGGGTAGATCTCCTCGGTATCGCCTTCCTCGATGCCGTTGACCGTCGCTCCGGGCGAGATCCGTATGCCGACGCGGTCCCGGCCGACGGCCCCGGCGACGGCCCGGACCACCTCGACGGCGAACCGGATCCGGTTCTCCACCGGGCCGCCCCACGCGTCGGTCCGCAGGTTGGTGCCCTTCGCCAGGAACTGGTGGGGCAGGAAACCGTTGGCGGCGTGCACCTCCACCCCCGCGAAACCGGCCTCCACGGCATTGCGGGCCGCGGCCCGGAAGTCGGCGACGGTGGCACGGATGTCCTCGGCCGTCATGGCGCGCGGAGCGGCGGCGTCCCGCAGCCCGCCGGGGGTGTGCAGCTGCTCGGGGAGCCGTACGACGGAGGGCGCGAGCGGGACGTGCCCGCTGGTGTCGGGGTGACCGACGCGGCCGCCGTGTTCGAGCTGGAGGAACATCGCCGCGCCGCCGCCCGTGCCGTCGGCGCCCGCCCGCACCGCGTCGGTGACACGGCGCCAGCCGGCGATCTGGTCCGCGGTGTGGATGCCGGGGATGTTCGGGTAGGCCTGCCCCACGGCGCTCGGCGCGGTGCCCTCGGCGATGATCAGACCGGCCGAGGCGCGCTGGGCGTAGTGGACGGCCATCAGCTGCCCGGGGACTCCGTCGGCGCCCGCCCGGTTGCGGGTCAGGGGCGCCATCACCAGGCGGTTGGGGAGTTCGAGTCCGCCGAGGGCGGCGGGCTCGAAGAGGCGGGAAACGGTGGGAAGGACCTGCTGTGAGTGCGTCATGGCCGTAACCTAAAACCTGACATTGATGTCAGATTCAAGTCCGGAGACGACGGAGACGACGGAGACGACGGAGACGACGGGGGCACGGCATGCGGATCGGCGAACTGGCGGCGCGCACCGGGGTCAGCGAGCGTTCGCTGCGCTACTACGAGGAGCAGGGGCTGCTGGTCTGCGACCGGACGCCCGGCGGCCACCGCGACTACACGGAACGGGCGGTGGACCGGGTCATCCGGATCCAGGAGCTCTACGCGGCCGGACTGCACAGCGCGAAGATCGGGCAGATCCTGCCCTGCATGCGCGATGCGGACGGCGGGCCGAACGTACGGGCCACGCCCGCGCTCGTCGCCGAGCTGACGACGGAACGGGACCGGATCGACCGGCTGATCGCCGATCTGCTCCGGTCCCGTGAGGTGCTGGACGAGGTCATCGGCGCGGCGGCGGGCCGGACCGTGACCGCCCCCGAGCCGCCGGCCGTGGAGACGTCCTAGCCGAGCGGTGCGACCTCGCGGCCCCAGGTCTCCTTGGCGACCACGGCGAAGGAGATGTACCAGGCGACGCCCGCGGTGAAGAGGCCGAGGAAGCCGCCGGTGTGGCCCAGCGCCGTGCTCTGCGCCAGGTCGCCGAGGGCGAGGAACAGGAAGGTCAGCGCCAGCGAGACGAACAGCACGCGGTGCGCGACGTCCAGCTTCATGGCGGCGATCGACATGTACGCGGTGAAGATGAACCAGGCCACGAGGAACCAGCCGGTCGCCACGTGCGCCTGGTCGGCCGGCAGCGTCGGGACGACGAACTTCACGTAGCCGGCGAAGGACATCCAGAACGCGCCGTACGAGACGAACGCCGTGGTCCCGAAGGTGTTGCCGCGGCGGAACTCCAGCACGCCCGCGACGAACTGCGCGAGACCGCCGTAGAACAGCGCCAGCGGCAGGACGACGGCGCTGAGCGCGGCGTTCGAGATCAGCCCCGAGTTGAAGAGGCTGAGCACGAAGCTGGTGAGGGCGAACGCCGCCAGGCCGAGCGGGCCGGGGTTGGCGACCTTGATCGCCGGAGCCGCGGGCGCTGCGACGGGGGAGGCCGTGGCGTGCGGCGCGGCGGCGGGGGCCAGGGTGGAGCTGGGCATGGCGAAGGGCACTTTCGGTGGGGGAAATACCGAATATATCGGACTTCCCTGGTGGTCTGGACCATTAAAGGTCCACTCCCGCGGGACCGAAGTCCCTCCGCCAAGCCGGCCGGAGGCTACCGGTACCGCTTCAGCTCCCGGTGCGCCAGCGAGCGCTGGTGCACCTCGTCCGGCCCGTCCGCCAGCCGCAGCGTCCGCGCCGCCGCCCACAGCTCGGCCAGCGGGAAGTCCTGGCTCACCCCGCCCGCACCGTGCAGCTGCACCGCGTCGTCCAGGATCCGCACCACCGCCCGCGGGGTCGCGATCTTGATGGCCTGGATCTCGGTGTGCGCGCCCCGGTTCCCGGCCGTGTCCATCAGCCAGGCCGTCTTCAGCACCAGCAGCCGCAGCTGCTCCACGGTGACCCGGGCGTCCGCGATCCAGTTCTGTACGACGCCCTGCGCGGCCAGCTCCTTGCCGAAGGCGGTACGTCCCACCGCGCGCCGGCACATCAGCTCGATGGCCCGCTCCGCCATGCCGATGAGCCGCATGCAGTGGTGGATCCGGCCCGGCCCGAGGCGGGCCTGGGCGATGGCGAAGCCGCCGCCCTCCTCGCCGATCAGGTTCTCCGCCGGGACCCGGGCCCCGTCGAAGACCACCTCGGCGTGGCCGCCGTGGTCGTGGTCCTCGTACCCGTACACGGTCATCGCCCGCCGGATCTCGACCCCCGGAGTGTCCCGGGGGACCAGGATCATGGACTGCTGGCGGCGCGGGTCGGCGCCCCCGGGGTCGGTCTTGCCCATGACGATGAAGATCTTGCAGTCCGGGTTCATGGCCCCGGAGATGAACCACTTGCGGCCCGTGATCACGTACTCGTCGCCGCTCGCGGAACGCTCGATCCGCGTCTCGATGTTCGTGGCGTCCGAGGAGGCCACCTCCGGCTCGGTCATCGCGAACGCGGACCGGATCTCCCCGGCCAGCAGCGGCTCCAGCCACTGCTTCTTCTGCTCCTCGTTCCCGAACTGCGAGAGCAGCTCCATGTTCCCGGTGTCCGGAGCCGCGCAGTTCGTCGCGGTCGGCGCCAGGTGCGGGCTGCGGCCGGTGATCTCGGCGAGCGGGGCGTACTGCAGGTTGGTCAGCCCGGCGCCGTACTCGGCATCGGGCAAGAAGAGGTTCCAGAGTCCCTGGCGGCGCGCCTCGGCCTTCAGTTCACCGAACACGGCCGGGGTGTCCCAGGGTGAGGCCAGCCGCGCGCGCTGCTCGGCGGCGACGGCTTCCGCCGGGTAGACGTACTCGTCCATGAACGAGAGGAGCCGTCCGCGGAGTTCCTCGGTGCGGGCGTCGAATGCGAAGTCCATCGGGGTTTCCTCAGCCTTCGTGCGGTTGCCGGAGTGTGGTCAGACCGTGCTCGATGAAGACCGGGACCAGCTCGCCGATCCGGTCGAAGCCCGAGCCGACGGTCTGCCCGAGCGTGAAGCGGTAGTGGATGCCTTCGAGGATCACCGCGAGCTTGAACCAGGCGAAGGCCGTGTACCAGGCGACCTGCGAGGTGTCCCGGCCCGAGCGGGCCGCGTACCGCTCGATCAGTTCGGCGGGCGTCGGATGGCCGGGGGCCGCGCTGGTCGTGCTGACCGGGGAGTCGGTCAGCCCCAGGTCGGAGCTGTACATCACCAGCAGCCCGAGGTCCGTCAGCGGATCGCCGAGCGTGGACATCTCCCAGTCCAGCACCGCCCGGATCCGGTCGTCGGAGCCGCCGATCAGCACGTTGTCGAGCCGGAAGTCCCCGTGCACCACCGTGGGCGCGGGGGAGTCGGGCAGGGCCCGCCCGAGTGAGCCGTGCAGTTCGTCGATGCCGGCGAGCTCCCGCCCCCGGGAGGCCGCGAGCTGCTTGCCCCAGCGGCGCAGCTGCCGGTCCAGGAAGCCCTCGGGCCGCCCGAAATCGCCCAGGCCCACCGCCTCCGGGTCCACGGCGTGCAGGTCGACCAGGGTGTCCACCAGGCCCAGCACCGCCCGCCGGGTCCGCTCGGGGCCGAGTGCGGAGAGCTGGGCGGCGGTCCGGAACGGCACCCCGTCCACGTACTCCATCACGTAGAACGGCGCGCCCAGCACGGCCTCGTCCTCGCACAGCAGCAGTGGCTCGGGCACCGGCACCGCGGTGCCGTGCAGCGCCGCGATGACCCGGTGCTCGCGCCGCATGTCGTGCGCGGTGGCCAGTACGTGCCCCAGCGGCGGCCGGCGCACCACCCACCGGGAGCTCCCGTCACCCACCTCGTACGTGAGGTTCGAGCGGCCGCCTTCGATCAGCCGGCCGGTCAGCGGCCCGGCCGCGAGGCCCGGCAGCGCCCGGTCGAGATGACCGCGCAGCCGTTCCAGATCGAGGCCCCGGGGGCCGGAGGGGGCCGCGGAGGGGTCGGGGGAGGGTGTCGGGCCGGGGGCTGAGGTCATGGTGCGCGCCTCCGTAGGGGGTTGACGACGACGGAACGATCGCGACCCATGATGCCGACCAGTCGGTATGCCGTCCAGTGCCCGAGCCGAAGCGACCTCCGGCCGTCCCCTCCGGCCCGTTCTCCCCCGGCCCCTCCGACCAGGCCCCTCCAACCCGTCCGGTCAGGCGTGGCAGAGGATCGGCGTCCCGCCGTTCATCACCGTCATGTCCCGCAGCACCGCCAGGATGTCCAGCGGCACCCCCTCGGGCTCCCCGGCCAGTTCCGCGTACGCCCGGTGCAGGTTGGCCACCAGCCGCTCGCTCTCCCTCCAGCCGGCGAACTCCCCGAGGTCGGCCTCCCGAGCCGCCTCCAGCGGGGTCAGCCCCTTCGCGCGGCCCTCCTGGGCCAGCTCGGCCACGTACCGCAGATAGCGCTCGGTGGCCTCGTACGCGCCGGGATCCGTCAGCGGACCGTGGCCCGGTACGACCGTCTCCGCACCCAGTGAGCGCAGCAGCTCCAGCGCCCGCAGCGAACCGGCCAGCGAGCCCATCGCCAGGAACGGCGTGCCCTCCGCGAAGACCAGGTCACCGGTGAAGACGATCCGCTGCTCGGGCAGCCACACGATGGAATCGCCCGTGGTGTGCGCGACGCCCGGGTGGAGGACCCGCACCTCGGTCTCACCGACGTGCAGGGTCATCCGGTCGCCGTACGTCAGATCGGGCGCGGTGATGTCCAGCGCGCCGAAGTCGGTCGCCGGCCAGATCAGCTCCAGCTGACGCCCGGCGGCGAGCTGCTCGGAACGCGCGTTCTCGTGCCCCAGGACCAGCGCCTCCGGCGCGAACACGCCGTTGCCGTAGGTGTGGTCGCCGTGGTGGTGGGTGTTGACCACCGTGCGGGGGAGCGGCGCCCCCGCGGCCAGCACCGCCGCGCGCAGGGCCAGCGCCCGGCGCTCGGTGGCCGCCGTGTCGACGAGCAGCGTCCGGCCGCCGCCGGTCACGAAGCCGGCGTTGTTGAGGCACCAGCCGCCGTCCGGCTGCACGTAGGCGTAGACCCCCGGCGCGGGCTGGACGACGTACGGCTCTTCGGCGCGCATCGGCGCTCTCCCCGGGTCGCTGTGACGGGTCTTCGGCATCCTGCCAGTCACGGCGGCCCGGGGGGAGGGGGAGTTCGGACGTCAGCGTCCGTCAGTGGTCGTCAGTGGTCGTCGTAGTGTCCGTCGTGCTCCGCGTGCCGGTGTCCGTCGTGCAGGTAGTCGACGTGGTCCCCGTGCCGCACCGAGTCGTGACCGCAGTCCGAGCCGTGGGCGTGCTCGTGCGCGCTGTGCGGGGCGTGCCCGGCGGGCTCGCATTCGTCCCAGTGTCCGGAGTGCTCGCGGTGCAGATGGCCGTCGTGCGCGTAGTCGACGTGGTCGCCGTGCTCGACCGCCTGGTGGCCGCAGTCGGGCCCGTGGGCGTGGGCGTGCTCCTGCGCGGGGTGTTCCTGGTGCAGAGTCGTCATGACGCCGACGCTAGTGCGGAAAAACCGGGTTCGCCCCTTGTGTCCGCCACGCGACGGAGTGGCGTCACAAGGCGGACCATCGGTTCGTCGGCTCACACGATGAGCGCCATCGCGAACACGGCCAGGCCCACCGTGCACGCCGTCGCGGCCAGCGCCGCACCCATCGCGAGCCCGGCCGGCCGCGCCGCCGCCAGCTCCCGCACCCGCCGGTGCGCCACCCCCATGAAGGCCAGCCAGAGCAGCGCGATCACCGCGCACCCGGCGACCGCCACAAGGGAGCCGGACCCGTGCAGGGCCTGGCGCAGCGCCAGTACGGCCACCACCGCGCAGGACAGGGTCGTACGCCGCCACGCGAGCCGGGTCCGCTCGGGCTGCAGCCCCGCGTCACGGCCGCCGGGGCCCTCGCGGTCGGCGGCGTCGGCCGAGGCGCTCACCGCCCCTTCGTCCAGCCGAGCAGCACGACCACCACCATCGCCACCGCGACCAGCCCGACCCCCAGGCTCAGCACCACCGGGAACCGGGACATCGGCAGGTCCTCGCCGCGCCGCATGGCCCGCTCGCACCGCACCCAGTGGTTCACCGCGCGCAGGGCGCAGGCCGCGCCCACCGCGAGCAACGCGAAGGCCATCGCCACGCGCACCGCCCACCGCAGGTCGGGCAGGAACTGGTCCACGGCGAACCCGCCGCCGATCAGGGCCAGGGCGGTCCTGATCCAGGCCAGGAAGGTCCGTTCGTTGGCCAGCGAGAAGCGGTAGTCGGGGGTCTCGCCCTCGTCCCTCACCCGAGCCGGCGCGAACCACAGCCGCACGTCCTTGACGAAGTCGATCACCAGGTCAATCTACTGGCGCCCCGGTCCACCTGCGCTCCGAGCGGAACTCCAGCAGCCTGCGGTACGCCTCCAGCCCGTCCGGCACCCACGGCCAGGAGCCGTCCGCGACCCGCCGCGCCACCTCCTCCTCGGGCAGCCACGCGTGCCAGGCCACCTCCGAGGCCTGCGGCCGGACCGGCAGCTCGCAGCGGACCTCGTGCACGTAGCTCCACCAGGCACCGCCCGGGCCCTCGTACAGGGCCGGCCCCTCGTACAAAAACTTGAACAGCGGCTCGGGCTGTCCCAGCCCGGTCACCCCCAGCTCCTCCTCGGCCTCCCGCAGGGCCGCATCCGCGTAGCTCTCGCCGGCGCCGACCACCCCGCCCACGAACATGTCGTAGAACGAGGGGAAGACCAGCTTCGAATCCGTCCGCCGGTGCGTGAAGATCCGCCCCTGCCCGTCCCGGGCGAGCACGAAGACACAGCGGTGGATCAGGCCGGCCGCGTACACCTCGCCCCGCGGAGCGCGCCCCGTCACCCGGTCCTCGCGGTCCACCACGTCCAGTACCTCGTCGGCCGCGCTCATGCCGTGATCTCTCCGCTCCTGTTGACTGGTTACCGCTCCGTAGCAAAGGATCGCCCCACCATCGACGGAGGACGGGTTCCACATGACGTACGACGCAGACGTGATCGTGATCGGGGCCGGGCTCGCGGGCCTCGTGGCCACCGCCGAGCTCGTCGACGCCGGCCGCAAGGTCATCCTGCTCGACCAGGAGCCCGAACAGTCCATCGGCGGTCAGGCCCACTGGTCCTTCGGCGGCCTGTTCTTCGTCGACTCGCCCGAACAGCGCCGCATGCGGATCAAGGACACCCGCGAGCTGGCCCTCCAGGACTGGTCCGGCACCGCCGGCTTCGACCGCGAGGAGGACGCCTGGCCCCGCCGCTGGGCCGAGGCCTACGTGGACTTCGCGGCCGGCGAGAAGCGCCCCTGGCTGCACGCCCAGGGCGTCCGCTTCTTCCCCGTCGTCGGCTGGGCGGAGCGCGGCGGCTACGACGCGAACGGCCACGGCAACTCCGTCCCCCGCTTCCACATCACCTGGGGCACCGGCCCCGGCCTCGTGGAGCCCTTCGAGCGCCGCGTACGGGCCGGGGTGGCCCGCGGGCTGGTCCAGCTGAAGTTCCGCCACCGGGTCACCGGGCTCTCCCGTACGGCGGGCACCCTGGACACCGTGACCGGCGAGGTCCTGGCCCCCTCCGACGCCGTACGCGGCACCGCGAGCGGCCGCGAGGCCACCGGGGAGTTCTCCCTGCGCGCCCAGGCCGTGATCGTGACCACCGGCGGCATCGGCGGCAACCACGACCTCGTGCGGGCCCAGTGGCCCGCCCGCCTCGGCACCCCGCCCGCGCGGATGCTCTCCGGGGTCCCGGCCCACGTGGACGGCCTGATGCTCGGCATCGCGGAAGGGGCGGGCGCCAGCCACATCAACAAGGACCGGATGTGGCACTACACCGAGGGCATCGAGAACTGGAACCCGATCTGGGCCCAGCACGGCATCCGCATCCTGCCCGGCCCGTCCTCGCTCTGGCTGGACGCCACCGGCAAGCGGCTGCCCGTACCGCTGTTCCCGGGCTTCGACACCCTCGGCACGCTCGACCACATCATGAAGACCGGGCACGACCACACGTGGTTCGTCCTCAACCAGCGCATCATCGGCAAGGAGTTCGGACTCTCCGGGTCCGAACAGAACCCGGACCTGACGGGCAAGTCGGTCCGCGGGGTCATCGACCGGGCGCGCCAGGCCGTCCCCGGACCGGTGCAGGCCTTCATGGACAACGGCGCCGACTTCGTGGTCGAGAAGGACCTCTCCGCGCTGGTGCGCGGCATGAACGCGATCACCAAGGACGGACTCCTCGACGAAGAGACGGTCCGGCGCGAAATCGTTTCCCGCGACCGGGAGATCGCCAACCCCTTCACCAAGGACCTCCAGGTCACGGCGATCCACGGCGCCCGCAAGTACCTCGGCGACAAACTGATCCGCACCGCCGCCCCGCACCGGATCCTGGACCCCGCGGCCGGCCCGCTGATCGCCGTCAGGCTCTCGATCCTGACCCGCAAGTCCCTCGGCGGCCTGGAGACCGACCTCTCCTCCCGCGTCCTGACCGCCACGGGAGAACCCCTCCCGGGCCTCTACGCGGCGGGCGAGGCCGCCGGCTTCGGCGGCGGCGGCGTCCACGGCTACCGGGCCCTGGAAGGCACCTTCCTCGGCGGCTGCATCTTCTCGGGCCGCGCGGCCGGCCGGGCGGCGGCCGAGGCCGTCTCCTGAGCGCTGTCGCTGCCCCTCTGGGGCAGGGGCGGGCGGGTCACCGGGCGGAACCGCTCCGCCACGACCGGGGTGTCGTCGTCGACCGTGAAGTGCGGGTCGCCGCCGGCCTCCCGCATCTGCGGTCCGTGCCAGAACTCCTCGTGGCCCGAGCGCCATTCGGCCACTGACGCGAAACCCTCGCCCTCGTCCAGCGCGTGCCGGAGGTCCACGTCCGCCGGCCGCAGGACCCGTACGTCCGTCACCTCCAGGACACCCGCCGGACACCCGGCGGAGTCCGCGATCACCATCCGCCCGCCCGCCACGGGCAGCGGGTCCCCAGCCGCCTCGAAATCGGCCAGGACGCCCGTGGTCGTGGTCTCGGCGCCGCTCAGGACGGCCGCCACCAGCTGGTCGCGCAGCGGACCGGGGAGGGCGAACTCGACGGGCGGGAGGTCTGCGCAGGCCGCCATGGACCCCGGCCCACGATCCTGCGGGCGACCCGGTCCGAACCGGACGCATCCTGCCGGAAACATGCCGCGAACCGGAACAAGCGCGCCAACTCGTACGCTCGAAAGACCAGTTGAAACGAGCCACCCGGTGGACTGGACCTTGACGCGGAGCTGCGCGTACCGCTTTGCTGTGCGTGATCATCCAGCCACACCGCCCAACCGCCCGCGTCCTGGAGGGAAACCCGCGGATGTCGCCCCCTCCGCCGCCCCTCGGCCGCGCCCGCAAGCGGGACGCCCAGCTCTTCGACCCCGCCCTCTGCGACACGGAACTCGTCGACGTGCGCGCGCAGTTCACCCAGGGCCGCTGGGCCAAGGCCCGCTCCCTCCTCGTCGCCACGGGGGACGACTGGGACCGCCGGGGGCACCGTCTCGTGGTCCTCGCCGAAACCCCGGCCGCCACCGCGTGGGCGCGCGAATGGCTCCTCGCCGAACCGGAGAGCGCCGACGCCGTCACCCTCCTCGCCTGCGCGGCCGTCTTCGGCGCCCTGCGCCGCAAGGGCACCCCCGAGGCCGCCGAGGAGGCCTGCCGCCGCGCCGCGGCCCTGCTCCCGACCGACCCCACCCCCTGGCTCGGCCTGCTGCTGCTCACCCGCGCCTTCGGCACCGAAGAGGAGTTCAGCCGCCACTTCGACCAGGTCCGGGCCCGCCACCGCGAACACCACCACGCCCACCACCTGATGGTCTCCCGGCTGGCCGAACGGGCCCCCGCCGCCGGCAGCGACCCGCTCCACGAGGTCTACGACTTCGCCGCCTGGGCCGCCGAGGAGTCCCCGGCCGACTCCCCGCTCGCCGTCCTCCCCGTCATCGCCCACGCCGAGCGCTACCGCGTCCTCGCCGCCGGGCAGGGCCACGGCCCCGACGCCGGAGCCGAGCACTGGTCCGGCCGCCGCGCCCGCCAGGTGCTGCGCTCCGCCTTCGACTGGTGGCTGGAGTGGGAGCGCGAGGACCACCCCCGCAACCGCGTGGACCTCAACTTCCTCGCCCACGCCAAGCTCTGCGAGGGCCGCCCCGCCGAGGCCGCCGCGCTCTTCCAGCGCATCGGCAGCCACGCCACCCAGGCCCCCTGGTCCTACCCGGACCGCGACCCGCACAAGGCCTTCCTCGCCGCACGCAGCGCCGCGCTCGGCACCGCCTGACCTCAGCCCGGCCGGTACCGCTCAGCACGAAGCGCCCCGTCAGTACCGCTCAGCCAGCACCACGCAGCACGTACCGCTCAGCAAGTGCCGCTCAGTCCCCACCTGAAAGGACACCCGCCATGCCGACGGGCAGATCCACCACGCTCAGCGACCCGGCCGGCCAGGCCGAGATCCGTACGTACAAGGGCCAGGACCGCGCCCTGCGCGCCGACCGCCTCGGCACCGCGGGCCTGCTGCTCTCCGTGCTCGCCGCGAGCGCGCCCCTGATGGTCGTCGCGGGCGTCATGCCCACCACCTTCGGGGTCATGGGCATCGTCGGACAGCCCCTGCTGTTCGTGATCCTCGGCGCCGTCCTCGCCCTCTTCAGCGTCGGATACGCCGAGATGAGCCGGCACGTCCACAACGCCGGCGCCTTCTACGCCTACATCGCGCGCGGACTCGGCCCCACCGCCGGCGCCGGCGCCTCGTTCGTCGCCCTCGTCGCCTACAGCGCCATGCAGGTCGGCGTCTACGGCATCCTCGGCTTCGAGATCTCCGGCCTCTTCGCCACCTACCTCGACACCGAACTCGCCTGGTGGATACCGGCCCTGGCCGCCGTCGCCCTCACCGGCGCGCTCGGCTGGCTGAAGATCGACCTCAACGCCAAGGTCCTCGGCGTCCTCCTGCTCATCGAGGTGCTCCTCGTCGTCGTCTTCGACGTCGCCGCCATCGGCAAGCCCGGCCCCGAAGGCCTCTCGCTGCACGCCTTCAACCCCGAGACCCTCACCGGCGCGGGCCTCGGCACCGCCCTGTGCTTCTGCATCGCCGCCTTCGTCGGCTTCGAGCAGTCCCCGGTCTACGCCGAGGAGACCAGCAAGCCGCACATCGTCGTCTCCCGGGTGATGTTCCTCGCCGTCGGCTTCGTCGCCCTCTTCTTCGCCCTCAGCGCCTGGGCCCTCTCCGTCGCCACCGGCCCCGGCGAGGTGGTCAAGGCCTCCGCCGAGGCCGGCCCCGGCCTGCTCTTCCAGCTCACCGAGAGCCGCCTGGGCGCCACCTTCACCGACGTCCTGCACGTCCTGTTCGTGACCGGCATGTTCGCGGCCATGCTCAGCTTCCACAACGTCGTCGCCCGCTACGCCTTCGCCATGGGCCGCGAGGGCCTGCTCCCGGCGGCCTTCGGCCGCACCAACGCGGGCACCGGCGCCCCCGCCACCGGCTCGCTCCTGCAGACCGTGATCTCCGTCGTGGTCGTCCTGGCCTTCGCGTTCACCGACGACACGCCGGCCGGCGACCCCACCGTGCCCGTCCTGCACCTGTTCACCTGGATGGGCAGCGTCGGAGCCCTCGGCGTGACCCTCCTGATGGCCACCGCCTCCTTCGCGGTCATCGCCTTCTTCGTCCGCCGCGGCACCGCCGGCGCCCAGCTCTGGCGGCTCGGCGCGGCGGGCCTCGCCGGCCTCGCGCTGCTCGCCATCGCCGTCTACACGGTCAAGGACTTCGGCGTCCTGGTCGGCGCCCAGGAGGGCTCCGCGCTGAGCTGGGCCCTGCCCGGCATCATCGCCGCCGCAGCCCTCGTGGGCCTGGCGTACGGCCTCTTCCTGCGCTCCGGCCGCCCCGCGGTGCACGCCCGCATCGGCCTGGGCAACGAGGCCTTCCGCCTCGACCAGGCCGCGGAGTCGGCCGAGGCCGCGATCCCGGCCCCGCGCGGCTGACCCGTACCGGACGCACGAAGAGGAAGAGGGGCCCCGCCACGGAGGGGCCCCTCTTCCTCTTCGTACACGGAGCGCGGCTCAGGCCTTCTTGACCACGCTGGACTTCAACTGCATGGCCCCGAAGCCGTCGATCTTGCAGTCGATGTCGTGCCCGTCGACCCCGTCGATGAGCCGGATGTTGCGCACCTTGGTACCGGCCTTGATCCCCGAGGGGCTGCCCTTGACCTTGAGCGCCTTGACGACGGTCACGGTGTCGCCGTCGGACAGCACGTTCCCGACGGCGTCCTTCACGACCGACTCACCGACGTCCCCGCCGCCCTCGGCACCGCTCTCGGCGGGCACCCACTCGTGACCGCACTCGGGGCACACCACGAGCGCGTTCATCTCGTAGGTGTACTCACAGGAACATTTCGGGCAAGGGGGAAGATTCTCGTTCACCCGGACAGAATATCCCGAACCACCCACCGGGACTCTCTGTGTCGAAGTTGTCGCCCAACGCAGAAAACCCCACGTGAAGTGGGGTTTTCGCTTGGTGTCCGAGGGGGGACTTGAACCCCCACGCCCGATAAAGGGCACTAGCACCTCAAGCTAGCGCGTCTGCCATTCCGCCACCCGGACAAGGTGTCTGTCTCGCGTCCCTCGCGGGCCGTTCCGACGTGGAAAACATTACCAAACATTCCGGGGTCCTCGATCACACCCCCCGGCGGCCGGGGATCGCCCTTGGGGGAAGCGGCCCGGGGCGCGAGGATGGAGTCAGTTCGGTACTGATCAGTGGGAGGAAGCAGCGTGAGCGAATCGGGCGCGGGCAGGACCGTCTCCGGCGAGGACGAGGTCGTCGACCTCTGCCGGGACCTCATCCGGATCGACACCAGCAACTACGGGGACCACTCGGGGCCCGGCGAGCGCAAGGCGGCCGAGTGGGTCGCCGAGCAGCTCGCCGAGGTCGGGCTG
Organism: Streptomyces sp. NPDC058289; assembly: GCF_042880975.1. NCBI lineage: Bacteria > Bacillati > Actinomycetota > Actinomycetes > Kitasatosporales > Streptomycetaceae > Streptomyces > Streptomyces sp. NPDC058289. The sequence goes on along the minus strand of NZ_JBHVYI010000021.1, from coordinate 14,576 downwards.
GAGCCGCAGATCTTCGAATCGCACAAGGGGCGCGCCTCGACCGTGGCGCGGATCGAGGGCGAGGACCCCTCGCGGCCGGCGCTGCTGATCCACGGGCACACCGACGTGGTCCCGGCCAACGCCGCCGACTGGACCTACGACCCCTTCGCGGGCGAGATCGCCGACGGCTGCGTGTGGGGCCGCGGCGCGGTCGACATGAAGGACATGGACGCGATGACGCTGGCCGTCGTACGCGACCGCATGCGCAGCGGCCGCAAGCCCCCGCGCGACATCGTGCTGGCCTTCCTCGCCGACGAGGAGGCGGGCGGCACGTACGGCGCCCGGTACCTCGTCGACAAGCACCCCGACCTCTTCGAAGGGGTGACCGAGGCGATCGGCGAGGTCGGCGGCTTCTCCTTCACCGTGAACGAGAACCTGCGGCTGTACCTGGTGGAGACCGCCCAGAAGGGCATGCACTGGATGCGCCTGACGGTGGAGGGCACCGCCGGGCACGGGTCCATGACCAACAACGACAACGCCATCACCGAGCTCTGCGAGGCCGTCGGGCGCCTGGGCCGCCACACCTGGCCGGTGCGGGTCACCAAGACCGTCCGGCACTTCCTGGACGAGCTCTCGGACGCGCTGGGCACCCCGCTCGACCCGGACGACATGGACGCCACGCTCGCCAAGCTCGGCGGCATCGCCAAGATGGTCGGCGCGACCCTGCGCAACTCCGCCGCCCCGACCATGCTCGGCGCCGGCTACAAGGTCAACGTCATCCCCGGCCAGGCCACCGCCCACGTGGACGGCCGCTTCCTGCCGGGCTACGAGGACGAGTTCTTCGCCGACCTCGACCGGATCCTCGGGCCGCGCGTGAAGCGCGAGGACGTCCACGCGGACAAGGCGCTGGAGACGGCCTTCGACGGCAAGCTCGTGGACGCCATGCAGACCGCCCTGAAGGCGCACGACCCGATCGCCCGCGCGGTCCCGTACATGCTCTCCGGCGGTACGGACGCCAAGTCCTTCGACGACCTCGGCATCCGCTGCTTCGGCTTCGCCCCGCTCCAGCTTCCGCCGGAGCTCGACTTCGCCGGGATGTTCCACGGAGTGGACGAACGGGTGCCGGTGGAGGGTCTGAAGTTCGGCGTGCGGGTGCTCGACCGGTTCATCGACGAGTCCTGAGGCGCGTGGGCGACCGAGCGGGGCGTAGCTAACGCCCGGGAATCGGGAAGGTGTGCGGAAACCACTGAGAAGAGTGAATGCACTCATACGCTCGTAGCCCCGGTGATCCCTCCTCGTTACAGGTGGTGCGGTCCGCGGCTGGGACCGCGCTTGCCTACTAGGAGGAACAATGTTCAAGAAGGTTGCCGCCGCTGCGGCTGTCACCGGTGGTCTGGTTCTCGCGGGTGCGGGTCTGGCTGTCGCCGACGCTGGTGCTCAGGGTGCGGCCATCGGCTCGCCCGGTGTCCTGTCCGGCAACGTCGTCCAGGTTCCGGTCCACGTTCCCGTGAACGTCTGCGGTAACACGATCTCCGTGATCGGCCTGCTGAACCCGGCTTTCGGCAACACCTGCGTCAACGCCTGACGTATCTGAAGTTCTCGGCCCCGGAGCGCATTCCAGCGCTCCGGGGCTGCCGGGCTTTACGGGCCCGATGACGATCTTTCGGCGTACCGGGCGGGGGAGCCTGTGCGGCCAGTGCGCCGACCGGGCGTGCACGTGCGTGCGCGTGCACGACGCACACACCAGGGGACGAAGTACAGATGCGACGACAGGTACAGGTCACCGGCAGGAAGACCTTGATCACCATGGCGGCCGCGGGGGGTCTGCTCGCGCTCGGAGGGGGCTACGCACACGCGGACTCCGGCGCGTCCGGCCGTGCCGCGCACTCACCGGGACTGCTGTCCGGGAACGCCCTCGAGGCACCCGTGGACGCACCACTGACCGCCTGCGGGAACACGGTGACGGTGGTGGGGGCCCTGAACCCGGCCTTCGGAAACCACTGCACGAACCTCCCGGGCCGCCCGGGACACCCGCAGCACCCGAACCACCCCCAGCACCCGAACCACCCCGAACACCCGGGCAACCCGCACGAACCGTGCGACGAGGACACCGGCCCGGGTGCTCCGGAGCATCCGGAGCACCCGGGGCACCCGGGTGGTCCCGGCGGCAACGAGACCCCGGGTGGTCCCGGCGGGACCGGGAATCCGAATGGGCCCGACGGCAACGGCAATCCGGGGGGTCCCGGCGGCAACGGCACCCCCGGCGGTCCGGGCGCCGGGCAGCAGCCCGGAACTCCCACCGGCCCCGGCGCGGGTACCGGTGCGGGTCCCGGCACCGGATCGGTGACCCCGGTGACGCACCCCGCCCAGGGGACCGGCACCGGCACCGCCACCGCCACTGGTACCGGTTCAACCCCGGCCGGGGGACTCGCCGCCACGGGCTCCGGTGATGTCCTCACCGCCGGACTGCCCCTGGCCGCAGGCATGTTGTTGGCCGGCACCGTGCTCTACCGCCGGGCGCGCAACGCCGCCTGACGGTTCCTCAAGACGCGGGTCCCGCCCGGGGACCCGCGTCACCAGGTCGCGCGGACCTGACGGATGATCCGGCGGCGCAGTCGCACGCGGCGACTGCCGTCCCGAAGCAGGGTCAGCCGGTCGAGCTCCCAATGCCCGTACTCGGCGTGTTCGGTCAGCAGGCGGGTCGTTTCCTGACGTGGAACCCCGCGGGGCACGTACAGGTCGACAAATTCGTATTCCGGCATCGCATCCATTCTGCTCGGGGTGTCAAGGGCTCGCCCGTGAAGCGCGTGCACCGGGCGGCGGCCCCTTGTTCACAGGCTGAACACCGAGCGCGGCACCGGGTCCAGACGTGCTGAACTGGCCGCCGACCGCAGGACCACGATCACGAACGGGACCCCGTTGAGAACCCAAGCCGCCGCCTTCGTCTGCATAGCTGCCCTAGCCACCGGATGCTCCACCGGTACTCCTCAGCCGATTCCCACCGTGACCGTGACTCACGCCGTCGAGGCGGGACCGCTTGTGGACGCGTACCGGCGCGGGTGGAACTGGGGGCAGCGCCACTACGTGAAGACCACCAACGACTACGTGGACGACCTGGCGCAGTGCAGGAAGGCCGACGTCCTGCGGGACCTCTACCCCGACCAGCCCCGCATGGACTCCCTCATGGTGGGATGCGCCGATGGCCTGAACACGGACCCGCAGGCGGCGCTCCGCTCCTGAGCGGCCCACTTGGCCCCCGACGGCGGTGAGCCCGGACCAGGGCCGGTGTCCGGGAACTCACTCGGATTCTGCGTGCGGGCAGAGCCCCGCTACGGATAGCGTCTGCACTATGTCTGATGCCGCTCTGCCCAGTGTTGCCGAGGTACGCGCCGCCGCCGAGGCGGTCAAGGCCGCGCTCGACCGTCACCTCGCCGCGGTCGAGAGCAGGATCGGGGACGATGATCCGGACGTCTACGCCGCGTTCAACGAACTCGCCGCCGCCGCCGAGGAGTACGACGAGCTCCTCTACGACCGTTACGACGAGGTCACCCCGTTCGAGATCCCCTCTCCCGAGGACGGGCTCCCGTACACCGGCCCCGCCGAGCCCGCCGCCTTCAGCGTGCTCATCCGCCGCGACTACGCCGTCGTCGAACCGGCTCGGCTGATCGCCCAGGCCGAACGCGTCGTCGCGCACGACCGCGAGGCCGAACTCGCCCAGGACGGCGGCACCGCCGACGCGCTCGGCGTGCTCTTCGGCGAGTACGAGCCGGATGAAATCGCCTCCCGCGCCAAGGACTTCGGCCTGGAGGAGGGCGATTCCACGCTGTGGATCGCCGCTTCGGAGGAGGTCGCGGAACCGGGCGAGTGGCTCGGTGCGCCGTTCGCGCACATCGATCCGCAGGACGTGATGCACCGGTTCGACGTCAGCTCGGTCTTCGACGAGGAAGACGATGACGAGGATGCCGAGGATGCCGAGGGCGACGAAGGCGACGAAGGCGACGAGGAGCGGGCCGGGCACGCCGAGCCGGCCGAGCGGGGCCTGACCACGGCCTGACCCCGCCCCGCGCGACACCTCGTACGGAACGCACCGCGGCCCCCGTCCCACCCGGGACGGGGGCCGCGGCGCGTCCGCTACTCGGGCTGCGCCGACGCAGACTCCACGAGCGCCCGCAGCAGACCCGCCAGCCGCGTCGTACGGGGCTTCGCCGGTACTTCGGCGACCGCGCGCGGCAGTGCCTGGTCCACCCCGTGCACCACCGACAGGTGCCGCTCGGCCCGGCCGAAGGCCGTGTACACCCAGTCCCGGGACAGGGCCTGCGCCGCGTCCCCGGGCAGGACGACGACCGCCGCGGGCCAGCGCGAACCGACGGCCTGGTGCGCCGTCACGGCCCAGCCGTGCCGCACCTGCGACTCCACCCGCTCCTTCGGTACGACGATCCGCGCGCCCGCGGCTCCGGCCAGGTGCAGCCCCTGCGCGTCGGCCGACACCACCCGGGCCGGCAGCGCCCGCCCGGCGGAGGGCACGTGGACCACCCGGTCACCGGGGTCGAAGCCGCCGAACCGGCCGGGGCCCGGGTTCAGCCGCTCCTTGAGGGCCGCGTTGAGCGCGCGGGTGCCCGCCGGGCCGCCGTGGCCCGGGGTGATCACCTGGACGGCGTCCGCCGGGATCCCGAAGGCGCGGGGCACCGACTCGGCGACCAACTGCACGGTGCGGTGCACCGCTTCCCCGGCGTCACGGACCGGGACGATGACGACCTCCTTGCCGGGGGCGTCGACCTGGTTCAGCTCGCCGACCGCGACTCCGGAGACCAGCTCGCCGATCGGGCCCGGGTCCGGGATCCGGGAGACGAGCTGCGGGCAGGCACGGGCCGCGAGCACATCGGCGAAGACCCGGCCGGGACCGGCGGAACCGAGCACCGCGGGGTCGCCGGACAGCACCAGGCGGGCCCCGTCGGGGACGGACTCCACCAGCATCGCGGCCGTCTCCACGTCCAACTGCGGGGCGTCCAGGACGATGAGCAGGTCCAGCGCGAACTGCCCGTCCGCGTCCCGGCCCGGGCCCTCGGCGCCGGACACCAGGCCCGCCACGGTGACGGCCCCCTCGGCCGGGGCGTGCGCGGCCAGACAGACCCGCAGGCCGAACTCCCGGGCGGCCGCGAACAGGGCGCGGGGCTCGGCGCGGGCCGCCTCCCCGCCGGTGTGCGTGACCAGGCCGTGCCCGGCGGCGGCGCGGATCAGCTCGGCGCCGGGGCCGGTCGCGGCCTTGTCCCAGTCAGCGGGGTCCGTGAAGGTGTTGGCGAGCCGGGCCAGGCCCTCGGCGAGGCTCTCCTCGGCCATGGCGGAGCCCTCCAGGCCCACCAGGATCCGTACGGGCTGCTCTTCGTCCTCACCGACGGGCGGTCCGACCGGCTCCTCGAAGGCCAGCGCGGCGCCCTCGCCGACGGCCGCCTCCAAGGCCTGCGCGGGGTCCGGAACGCCGTACTGGGCGAGGGCCGACTCCAGGGTGGGGGCCTCCAGCACGGTGTGGCCCTTGGCGGCGGCCTGTGCCAGCAGCCAGCTCACCAGGGCGGCGGCCCGCCGCTCGTCCCCGGGGCCGGTCTCCTCGGCGCCGAGCAGGGCGCGGGCGAACCCGTCGGCCTGGGTCGGCCGGACCCCGGCGACGGCCAGCAGCCGCCAGGGCGACTCGGCGAGCTGCGCGGCGGCGTCCTCGCCGAGGGCGACGGCGGTCTGCGGGGCGAGGGCCTCGGGGGCTCCGCCCCTGGCCAGGACGGCGCGGATCGCCTGGACGGCGTCGGGGGAGGGGGCTGCGGGGGCCTGCGGCGCAGGGACGGGTGCGGGTGCCGGGGTGCGCGCCGGGGCGGGCGCGGGCTCCGGCCGGCGGGGCGCCGGGGGCGCGTCGAACGCGGCGGGGGGTTTGCCGCCGCTCTCCACGGCCCGTACGGCGGCCAGCAGGTCGGCGGCCGTGCCGCTGAGCTTGGCGCCGGCCTCCACGGGGGCTTCGCGCTCCGCCTTGCGGCGGGCGATGCGCTCCCGCTCGATCTTCTGGGCGGCCAGTTCCGCCGCGGCTTCGCTGAGCTGAGGCGCGGCCTCGGCGGCCCCGGCCCCGGCCGCGCCGGCGTTGCCGCCGGTCCCGTCGGCCGCCTCCGCCTCCGCCTCCGCCTCCGCCTCCGCCTCCGCCTCCGCTTCAGCATCTGGGTCCGCCTTCGCTTCCGCCTCCGCTTCAGCATCTGGGTCCGCCTTCGCTTCCGCCTCCGCTTCAGCGTCTGGGTCCGCCTTCGCTTCCGCCTCCGCCTCAGCGTCTGGGTCCGCCTCAGCCTCCGCGTCGCCGGTGGTGGGCCCTGCGGGGCTTTCCCCCACCCGGCCCCCTCCCGCAGTGCCGCCATGCGGCTCCGCCCCCGGACCACCCTCCGAGTCCGCGGCTGCGCCCTCGCCGGAGCCGTCCGCGACGGCTTCGCTCTCGCCGGTCCCGGCTTCGCCGGAGGCGTCGGCGTGGTCCGCCGGGTCGTGGTCCACCACCGGGGGCTCCCATGCGCCGGAGGTGTCCACGGCGGTCTCCGGGTCGGTCGGGTCCGGTGTCGTCCCGGGGCCCGCGGCGGGGACGGCCGGGGCTTCCGGGGCGGTGGCAGCGGCGGGCGCCGGGGCCTCCGCGGCAGCGGCGTCGGCGGCGGCGGTGTCGCTCACAAGGTGCTCCAGTCCTGATCGGGATAGCGGTGGACGGGCGCCGAGACGTCGTCCAGCGCTTGGCGGATCTCTTCCGGAAGACTAAGGGCCTCCACCGACAGGGCCTGCCCGAGCTGCGCCGACGTGCGCGCGCCGACGATCGGCGCGGCCACCCCGGGGCGGTCCCGGACCCAGGCCAGGGCCACTTGGAGCGGGGTCACCGCGAGGCCGTGGGCGGCCGTCGCCACCGCGTCCACGATCCGGCTCGCCGGCTCGTCCAGGTACGGGTCCACGAAGGCCGCCAGGGTCTCCGAAGCGCCCCGGGAGTCCGCCGGAGTGCCCGACCGGTACTTGCCCGTCAGGACGCCCCGGCCGAGCGGGGAGGAGGGGAGGAGGGACAGGCCCAGGTCCAGGGCCGCCGGGACCACCTCCCGTTCCACGCCGCGCTGGAGCAGGGAGTACTCCATCTGTGTCGACGCCAGCCGGGTCCGTACCCCCGGCGCCGCGAGCTGCCAGGTCGCCGCCTTCGCGAGCTGCCAGCCGCTGAAGTTCGACACGCCCGCGTACCGGGCCCGGCCGCTGCTCACCGCGATGTCCAGGGCCTGGAGGGTCTCCTCCAGCGGGGTCCAGGGGTCGAAGGCGTGGACCTGCCAGAGGTCGACGTAGTCCGTGTCCAGACGGGCCAGGGAATCGTCCAGGGCGGCGAGGAGGTGGCCGCGCGAGGCGTCGAAACGGCGGTCCGGGTCCGCGACCCCGCCCGCCTTCGTCGCGATCACCAGGTCCCGCCGCGGGACGACGGAACCGATCAAATGCCCGAGGAGGTACTCCGCCTCACCGCCCCCGTACACGTCGGCGGTGTCCACGAGCGTGCCGCCCGCGTTCCAGAACGTCTTCAACTGCGCGGCCGCTTCCGCCTCGTCCGGTCCGTCCGCCGACCGGCCCCAGGTCAGTGTGCCGAGACCGATCCGGGAGACGCGCAGTCCGGTGCGGCCGAGATGCCTCTGCTCCATGAGGGCTGAGACTACTGCGGCGCTGACGCGGGGCACCCGGGCGCGCTACAGTCCCCGCAGACCCACGTTACTGATCGGTAAACAGGCAAGGGGACCACACATGCGGCTCGGCATCAATCTCGGCTACTGGGGCGCTGGCATGGACGCCGACAACCTGGCCGTCGCGCAGGAGGCCGACCGCCTCGGCTACGACGTCTGCTGGGCCGCGGAGGCCTACGGCTCCGACGCGCCGACCGTGCTCGCCTGGGTCGCCGCCCAGACCGAGCGCATCGACGTCGGCTCCGCGATCCTGCAGATCCCGGCCCGTCAGCCCGCCATGACGGCCATGACGGCGGCCACCCTCGACTCCCTCACCAAGGGCCGCTTCCGGCTCGGCCTCGGCGTCTCCGGACCGCAGGTGTCCGAAGGCTGGTACGGCGTGAAGTTCGACAAGCCGCTCGCGCGGACCCGCGAGTACGTGGAGATCGTCCGCAAGGCGATGACCCGCGAGCGGCTGTCGTACGAGGGCGAGCACTGGACGCTGCCGCTGCCCGGCGGGCCGGGCAAGCCGCTCAAGCTGACCGTGCATCCCGAGCGCGAGCACATTCCGCTCTACATCGCCGCCATCGGGCCGAAGAACCTGGAGCAGACCGGCGAGATCGCCGACGGCGCCCTGCTGATCTTCCCGGCCGCCGAGCACCTCGAGGCCACCGCCCTCACCCACATCCGGGCGGGCCGCGAGAAGGCCGGGCTGACGATGGACGGCTTCGACGTCTGCCCGACCGTGCCGCTGGCCCTCGGCGAGGACGTGGCCGGGCTCGCGGACATGTTCCGCCCGTACACCGCCCTGTACGTGGGCGGCATGGGCAGCCGCAAGCAGAACTTCTACAACCAGCTGGCCCAGCGCATGGGCTACGAGAAGGAAGCCGCCGAGATCCAGGACAAGTACCTGGCCGGCGACAAGCAGGGCGCAGCCGCCGCGGTCCCGCACTCGCTGATCGACTCCACCACCCTGCTGGGCCCGGTGGAGCGCATCGCCGACGGCATGCGGGCCTACGCCGAGGCCGGGGTCACCACCCTGACGCTCGCCCCGGCCGGCTTCACGCTGGAGGAGCGGACGGCTGCCCTGCGCGCCGGCGTCGAGGCCATGGAGCTCGCCGGCCTGGCCTGACCCCCTGCCGGACGGAGTCCGGCGCAGCCGCCCGAAGCCTGCCTGGGGTCCCCCCCCGGACGGAGTCTGGGGGATCGTGCGCGGGCGGCGCGGGGGAAGAGAGGTCTGCGGCCGTGGTGGGGGCTCGGGGGGTCTTCCCCGCCACGGCCGACACAGCCAACAACGCGCGGGACGGCCGTGGGGTTACGCCCCCGGAGCCACCGGTCGCAGTCGTTCATTCGGCCGAGCCCCGGGCCGCATCCGGTTGCCCGGCCGGCGAATCGGCTCTTGACTCGACGCATGCTCTCTGCGCACAGCCTGTTCCGGGAGATCGTCGACCACGACGACTCCTTCCAACTGTTCTGCTCCATCGCCGCCGGCGGCGAGTCCCAGGGCGGCTGGGAGAACGCCCGGATCGCGGCCCTGGTGCCCGACTCCATGCGCGACCTCGCACCCAAGATCACCCGGCACGGGGCCGACGAGGACAAGCACGGCCGGATCTTCAACGCCCTGCTCCGCAAACGCCGCCTCGACCCCGTCCCGGTCCCGCCGGAGACCGACTACACGATGCTGCTGGAGCGGCGCGGCATCGGCCTGAGCCACGAGAAGCTGCGCGGCGAGCGGTCCCTGACCGAGGAGGACATCGTCGTCTACCTCGCGCACAGCAGGGTCACCGAACAGCGCGCCGCCGACCAGATGATCATGCTCGTCCGGTACTTCGGAGACGACCCCGAGCTCGGCAAGGCCATCCGCATGATCGGCGCGGACGAGGACAACCACCTGGCCTACTGCCACGAGGAACTGCTCCGCCTGGCCCGCGCCGGCCACGGCCGCACCATCCACCGGGTGCTGCGCGAGTGCGCGCTCGCCGAGATCGCCGTCTACCGGGACGTGGGCCTGGCCGTCATGGGCCACATGGGGCGGCTGCTGGGCTGGCCCGCGCCGAAGGCGGCCGCGCTGGCCGCCGGGATCCGCGGGATGTACGCGTACGAGCGGTTCAGCGGCTGGCACCGGATGGTCGACCTGCGCCCGCCGGAGCGGAGCAACCCCCTGGGCGGGACGCCGACCGCGGCGCCCGAGTTCGCCTAGGGCCTGTCGTCAAACTCCCGAGGCCGCCCTTCGGGCCCCGGCCGGGTGACGACAGGTCCTAGAGCCAGCCGCGGCGCTTGAACATCCGGTGCAGGCCCACGCACATGACCGCCATCACCAGCAGCACCAGCGGATAGCCCCAGCGGTGCGTGAGCTCCGGCATGTGCTCGAAGTTCATCCCGTAGATTCCCGCCACCATGGTCGGCACCGCCGCCATGGCCGCCCAGGCGGAGATCTTGCGCATGTCGTCGTTCTGCCGGACGCCCATCTGCGCCAGGTGCGCCGCCAGCGCGTCCGACAGCAGCCGGTCCAGGCCCTCGATGTACTCGTTCGCCTTGGTCAGGTGGTCGGCGACGTCGCGGAAGAACGGCTGGGCGTGCTCGTGCACGAAGGGCACGTTCCCGAAGGCGAGCCGGTCCATCGGCTGGAGCAGCGGACTCGTGGCCCGGCGGAACTCCAGGACCTGCCGCTTGAACCCGTAGATCCGGGCGGCGGTGTTCTTGCTGTCCGCGGGATTCGGCGAGAAGACCTCCGCCTCCAGCTCCTCCAGATCAGCCTGGAGCTCGGCGGCCACCTCGATGTAGTGGTCCACCACCGCGTCCGAGACCGCGTACAGCACCGCCGTGGGGCCGTGCTTGAGCACCTCGGGATCCTGCTCCAGGCGGTGGCGCACGGCGGCCAGCGCGGCCCCCTCGCCGTGCCGGACCGTGACGACGAAGGAGTCGCCGATGAACACCATCAGCTCGCCCGTGGTCACCGTGTCCGAGGAGTCGTCGTACATCACCGGCTTGAGGACCACGAACAGCGAATCGTCGTAGACCTCCATCTTCGGCCGCTGGTGCGCGGTCAGCGCGTCCTCCACCGCCAGCGGGTGCAGCCCGAACTCCTGGCTGACGTGCTCGAATTCCTTCTCCGTCGGCTCGTGCATGCCCACCCAGAGGAAGGCGTCACCGGTGGCCCGCGCCTCGTCGAGGGCATCGGAGAAGTCGTCGGGCGCCGCGGAGCGGCGGCCTTCGCGGTACATGGCGCAGTCCACAATCACTCGCGCATTGTTCCCTGCCCCGGCCCCGACCGCACGCCGGCGGCACCGCATACCCTTCTGCCATGGCCACGCTGATCCTCGTACGACACGGGCGGTCCACCGCCAACACCGCAGGGCTGCTCGCCGGATGGACCCCGGGGGTGACCCTCGACGAGCACGGAGCCGCACAGGCCGCCGCGCTGCCCGGGCGGCTCGCCGCCGTGCCCCTCGCCGCAGCCGTCACCAGCCCGCTGGAGCGGTGTGCCGAGACCCTGGCCCCGCTGCTGGCGGCCCGGCCCGGACTCGCGCTCCACACCGACGAGCGGATCGGCGAGTGCCACTACGGCGACTGGTCGGGCCGCAAACTCTCCGAGCTGTCCGAAGAACCGCTGATGCGCATCGTCCAGCAGCACCCCTCGGCCGCCGCCTTCCCCGGCGGCGAGTCCATGCGCGCCATGCAGGCCCGCGCCGTGGACGCCGTCCGCGACTGGAACGCGCGGATCGAGGAGGAGCACGGCGCCGACGCCGTGTACCTGATGTGCTCGCACGGCGACATCATCAAGTCCCTTGTCGCGGACGCCCTCGGCATGCACCTGGACCTCTTCCAGCGGATCCACGTCGACCCCTGCTCGGTCACCGCGATCCGCTACACGCCGACCCGGCCCTTCCTGCTCCGGCTCGGCGACACCGGCGACTTCGCCTCCTTCGCACCCCGCGAAAGCGCTTCGCCGGACGCCGCGGCGGCCGGGGGCGACACGGAAGCGGGCGGCGAGGCGGTCGTAGGGGGTGGTGCGGGCGCGGTGTGATCGAACGGCGCAGTAGGGTGGACGGGCCAACCCATGGGCGCAGCCCTGCCCCTGCTGCCGACGCTTGGAGACTGGACGTGCCCCGTCAGGTGTTCCTCTACGACCCACCGGACCGTTTCGTGGCCGGCACGGTCGGTCTGCCTGGACGCCGTACGTTCTTCCTGCAGGCCTCCACCGGCCCCCGCGTCACCTCCGTCTCCCTGGAGAAGACCCAGGTGGCGGCGCTCGCGGAGCGGATGGAAGAACTGCTGGACGAGGTCGTGCGGCGCACCGGGGGCAATGCCCCCGTCCCGGCCGTGGCCCCCGCCGAGGCGACCGACACCGCCCCCCTGGACGTCCCCGTCGAGGAGGAGTTCCGCGTCGGCACCATGGCCCTGGCCTGGGACGGCGAGGACCAGCGCATGATCGTCGAGGCGCAGGCCCTGGTGGAACTCGACGCCGACTCGGAAGAGGACCTCGCCGAGGCGGAGGAGCGGCTGCTCCAGGACGAGGAGAACGGTCCGCCGATGCTCCGCGTCCGCCTCACCGGCGCCCAGGCCCGGGCCTTCACCAAGCGGGCCCTGGACGTGGTCAACGCGGGCCGCCCGCCGTGCCCCCTGTGCAGCCTCCCGCTGGACCCCGAAGGGCACGTCTGCCCGCGCCAGAACGGCTACCGGCGCCAGGCGTGAACGCAACGGGGGGAACGGCGGAATTGGAAGCGCTGCTGGCCCACGGGGAACTCTCCGTCGTCGGCCGGATCCGGGAGGCGTCCAACGCCGTCCTGCTGTGCACCGTCACGCACGGGGGCCTGAGCAGCGACTGCGTGTACAAACCGGTCAAGGGCGAACGCCCGCTGTGGGACTTTCCCGACGGCAACCTCGCCCAGCGCGAAGTCGCCGCCTACCTGATCTCCGAGGCCACCGGCTGGGGGCTGGTGCCCCCGACCGTGCTGCGCGACGGACCGTACGGCGAGGGCATGGTCCAGCAGTGGATCGAGACGGGGGAGTCCCCGGAGGCGGAGCTGCTCGCGCTCGTGGACGGCGAGGAGCCGGGGGAGGGCTGGAAGCCCGTCGCCTTCGCCGAGGTCGGCGAGGGCCGCACCGCGCTCCTCGTACACGCCGACGACGCACGGCTGCGCCGGATGTCCGTCCTCGACGCCGTGATCAACAACGGCGACCGCAAGGGCGGCCACCTGCTGCCCGCCCCCGACGGACGCCTCTACGGCATCGACCACGGCGTGACCTTCCACACCGAGGACAAACTGCGCACCCTGCTCTGGGGCTGGGCGGGGGAGCCGCTGACGGAGGAAGCGGGGTCCGTCCTGACCGCCCTGGAGGCCGCACTGGCCGCCGGGCAGCCCCTCGCCACCCGACTGGCCGAACTGGTCACCACCGCCGAGCTGGCCGCCGTACGGGCCCGCGTGGCCCTGCTGCTGCGCACCGGGAAGCATCCGCAGCCCTCGGGGCAGTGGCCCGCGATCCCGTGGCCGCCCGTCTGACCGGGCCGCTGCCCGTACGCGCCCGCACGCATAGAACCGGCCATGGCGCAAGAGCGCCGATCAAGACAACAGTGCAGGTCCGGTTAGTTTTCGGAACACTCGTCCGGTTAGGCTCGAGACATGCATGCCTGGCCCGCTTCTGAGGTCCCCGCCCTGCCTGGCAAGGGCCGCGACCTCCAGATCCACGACACCGCGACCCAAGGGACGATCACCCTCGCCCCCGGTCCCGTCGCCCGTATCTACGTCTGCGGGATCACCCCGTACGACGCGACGCACATCGGTCACGCGGCGACCTACAACGCGTTCGACCTCGTGCAGCGCGTGTGGCTCGACACCAAGCGGCAGGTCATCTACGTCCAGAACGTCACGGACGTCGACGACCCACTGCTGGAGCGGGCCCTGCGCGACAACCAGGACTGGACCGAGCTCGCCGAACGCGAGACGGCTCTCTTCCGTGAGGACATGACCGCCCTGCGGATGCTGCCGCCGCAGCACTACATCGGCGCCGTCGAGGCCATACCCGGCATCGTGCCGCTGGTCGAGCGGCTGCGCGACGCGGGCGCCGCCTACGAGCTGGACGGCGACGTCTACTTCTCGGTGGAGTCCGACCCGAACTTCGGCAAGGTGTCCAACCTGGACGCCGAGGCCATGCGGCTGCTGTCGGCCGAGCGGGGCGGCGACCCGGACCGGGCGGGCAAGAAGAACCCGCTCGACCCGATGCTGTGGATGGCGGCCCGCCCGGGCGAGCCGAGCTGGGACGGCGGCTCGCTGGGCCGCGGCCGGCCCGGCTGGCACATCGAGTGCGTGGCCATCGCCCTGGACCACCTGGGGATGACCTTCGACATCCAGGGCGGCGGCTCCGACCTGGCCTTCCCGCACCACGAGATGGGCGCCTCGCACGCCCAGGTCCTGACGGGCGAGTTCCCGATGGCCAAGGCGTACGTACACGCCGGGATGGTCGCCCTGCACGGCGAGAAGATGTCGAAGTCCAAGGGCAACCTGGTCTTCGTATCGGCGCTGCGCCGGGCCGGCGTGGACCCGGCGGCGATCCGCCTGGCCCTGCTCTCGCACCACTACCGCGCGGACTGGGAGTGGACCGACGAGGTCCTCGCCGAGGCGGTGGCCCGCCTGGAGCGCTGGCGCGCGGCCGTCTCCCGCCCCGACGGCATCCCGGCCGACGACCTGGTCGAGGAGGTCCGCGAGGCCCTCTCCAACGACCTGAACGCCCCTGCCGCCCTCGCAGCGGTGGACCGCTGGGTCGAGCGCCAGCTCGTCACCGACGGAGACGACGAATCGGCGCCGGGCGTGGTCTCCCGCACGGTGGACGCACTGCTCGGCGTGGCCCTGTAGGCCGATCCAGCCCCTCCGGCGTTCGAGGAGGGGGGTCCGGGGCGGAGCCCGCGGA